>JAHDGC010000967.1 GCA_020627865.1 Saprospiraceae bacterium
CTACGAAGGCGTTTGGAATGGGGAGGCGGATGCCGATTGTTGGGAAATATTTGGCATAAAATTTTACCACAGATGGCAAAGAAAGAAAATCATCTTCGATTTTTTAATATGGATAATCTATGATACGCACCACAGATTTATCAGATTTTCACAGATTCCCTCGCACCCGCAAAATGAAAATGGTTCTTTAACAATTTTCATGAATATCTGAATCAGGGTTTTCCCCATTAATGAATTTCCAAGACTTCTGTCGGTCAATTTTCATACGTTCAATTCATCTCAATTCGCCACGGCTTTTGCCAAAGAACCATAAAATCGACATTATACATCTAATAAGCATTACGACGCTACATGTCTATAAAAAAACCAACACTATAAGAAGGAGCCGCCGCAATTACCCTTCCCGCTAATGCTCCGGCATAACTGGCCGAGATTCCGATTTTCTCCGTAATCAAATAATTAGCCTCAAAAGCAAGACTGGTAAATTCAGAGTTATTCGCAAATATACTTGTACTGGTTACCGTTTCCGCAGTATCTCCATTCCGGAATGATTTTATAGCATTAAGTTTGGAATTCAGCCAGAGCTTGTTTGAGAGTAAACCAATTCCTACTTCGAGACCATATCTGAATTCTTCTGAATAACCATTGGTTCGATTGTTAATAGCAGTATAAGCACTCACATAGGCAGACTGCTTTGCTATGGCAAAACCTTGCCCTATATCAAATTGCAGCATTTGATTAAATTCCCCATCTCCGGTTTGCAAGGCTCCCAATGCTCCCTTTCCAGTAGCACCTGTTGGCAGTCCTAAAGTAAGGCTTACAGCCATAGGGACTTTGCCGCCGGGTTTAGACAGTCCATATTTTAATCCTAAGTCAATATCTCCTATACTATTGACCGCTTCTCCTTCAATGATAATGTCATTTGTGGTGGCAGAACGCAGGTTATTCATATAATTCCTGCTGAATAAGGCGCCATTGAAGGTTGCGGTTAGCCTATCGGTTACGCCAAATTCTCCATAGAGAAAAGTATTGAAGATGCCGGTGGTTACATTAGGATCAAGCTGTCCTGTATCGGTATAATGTTGATCAAAAACCACCCACCATTCGGAAAGTTTCACATAGTATTTCCCCTTCGGTTTTGGCCAAGGGCCGCCCGCTTGGAGGTAAATAGCAATACCCAGCAAAATAAGTGTTGCTACAATTTTTTTGATGATTTGATTATAGTTCTCCATCTCCAACTTTAACATTAAATGGTTTACAAAAATATACGACAAAGGAATAATCTTGGATGCCAACCCCTTCGATATCATAACTATGTGCACCCGAAAACACAGTTACGGCACCGATCTCGAATGCATTGGAAACTGTATTTCGGTTATTGGACAAGTAAACATACAGTCCTGGCAATGCCGTGGAGGCGCAATAATCAGAGTCAAAATTCAACAGTAATCCACTTCCGTCCTCCTGCTCACTGAGGGTAAAGCTTCCGGTTAATTTATAAGATGATGTCGTATTAATCGTTCCGGAAATGCTTGTGTTAGACATCACCGTTGTCATCCCAACCACGATAACAATAGAATCAGAAACCGACACATTTCCATCATCGAAACGCACCGTTATTACTGTTTGCCCAAAATTTACGGCCATCAGCAATCCATCATTGCTTATTGTCGCAACAGATTCATCCGAACTTGTCCAGCTTGCCGTAATCTCTTCTTCCGCACCAATATTATTCAAGAACATTGCCTCAAACATAAATTCAGTATTGATTGCAATCGTGTCTACCAGCGTAGTGATTTTGATTTCCGGTTCTCGCATATCATCGACAAAATCGTCTCCGATACAAGCGGAAAACATCGTTGTACAAACAAGGCAAATACATAAAACAAAAACATTATTATTCATCATATCAAAACGGTATAGATTAAGAGCATAGTCCATTGAAAAATTAACAAATAACATTGTAAATCTGCAAACAAAGATAGCCTAGTTCATCTTTCCGAATCATCGGGTGGAAGACAAATGATATTGATGTTACTGCATCTTTCGCCTTCAATCCTATCAGTTGGTCGTAGCAACAACATAATGTAGTTTTTTTGTTGGATTTGGGCAATAAAAAAATTCCTTACAGCAAGTTGCCATAAGGAATTCCAAAATTTTCGGATATAAAAGATGAATCCGTTAATTTTTATGAAGATCTACTTCTTGTTAATCCGTTGTGTC
>JAHDGC010000097.1 GCA_020627865.1 Saprospiraceae bacterium
TGGTATTAAATCATTAAAAATTTATATTATGTTCAAATCAATTTTTATTACGGTTGTAGCCTTAATGTTCAATTTAAGCGTTTTTGGTCAAGATGTTTTTACATTAAGAAGTAAGACTTTAGGAGGAAATTCAACGGCGATAGAAGAGTTTAATGGTTTCGGTTGTACAGGGGAAAATACCTCCCCTCAATTATCTTGGTCAAATGCACCTGAGGGTACAAAAAGTTTTGCAATTACAATGTATGACCCTGATGCTCCTACTGGAAGTGGCTGGTGGCATTGGGTAGTTTTCGATATCCCGAATAATGTAAATGAGCTACTTAAAAATGCAGGAAACATTGAGAAAGGATTGATGCCTGATGACGCTATCCAAAGTATAACAAATTATGGAGTATCAGGGTACGGAGGTCCTTGTCCTCCTGAAAATCATGGAATTCATCAATACATAATTACAGTCCATGCACTTAAAGTGGATAAATTAGGTTTGGATGAAAATACAAATCCTGCTGTTGTTGGATATTATCTTTGGAACAATACAATTGCAAAGGCAAGTATTGTTACCTATTATGAAAGAAAGAAATAAAAATTGCGATTAACAGTATATAGATGGTATGTCTCAAAGCTAACCGGTACTTTGAAAGTAAAACTATTGTTAAAGTGCCTGACTGCATCATAGAGGCAGGTTTAGCCATTTAGTATAAAACCTAAATTGAAATAATTTTCCTTCGAATTAAATGAGGGTGTACCGTGAAAAATATCGTTACTCAATGATGTTCCTGTTTTAAAGCCGGAATTAAATTGTTATATGTTAGCGGTTTTGTAGATGTCATGTGGCATGTTGATAGCATAACCAACGATTTATTGGTCTCAAAATAAGGTTTAAAAGCTCCCACTTTAGTGGGAAAAATTTCATTACGGGGACGGTGCGCTGCACCCTGTCTGCGTGGCAACAGGCAGGCTTATGAATACTTTGAGATTGTGTGTTACAAATGGTGCCGCTCCTATGGAGCTATTTGAGGGACGTAGTTCCGGCTCCATTTGTAAAACTGGTCAAATAAATAGGTTTTGAGGTACAGCGTCGAAAACAACTTATGATATTATTTCCATTGTGGAAGATAATTCTGTAAATGAAAATGAAAAAGTGAAGGTTTTTCCGAATCCTACTTTCGATGATGTTCAGCTTCAGTTTCCTTCAAAAAGTAATGAAGCTTTGCATGTTGCTGTTTTTAGTGTTAATGGAAATACGTTGTTGTATAAGGCGCTCTCAACTAAGGTCGGTATCAATCTTTTTCAGTTGGATACTGGAGTTTTAAATGCGGGTGTTTATTATCTGCAATTGAAACAGGGGATGTTTGTGTTTACGGAGAGGTTGATTGTGTATTAGCCTCAAGGGCATTCATGAGAATGGTTTTGTCATCCCAATGATGTTTAATACCCTGAACATCTAGGTACTTTTCATGACCTTTGCCTGTCAATAAAATAATGTCTTTGCTTTTTGCTATGGAACAAGCATATTCGATAGCTTCTTTTCTATCCCAGATCACCTTGACATTTGTAAGATTGGGCTGCAATCCGTTGAGCATATCTTCAATGATTTGAGCTGGATCTTCTGTTCGTGGATTATCAGTAGTAATAATAAGAAAATCGCTTTTCTCGAAAGCCAATTTAGCCATTTGAGGTCTTTTTTCTCGATCCCGATCTCCTGCACATCCGATCACGGAAATTAATTTACGTGTTTTTAATGTTGTAGTAGATTCGTAAAGCTTAAGAAGTGCATCGGGCGTGTGCGCATAATCGACTACACCAATAATATTATCAGAAGACTGAACATAGTCGAATCGACCTTCAACCGGCAAAAGTTGGGGTAAAATATGCATTAATTTTGATTGATCTTCTCCTAATAAAATAGCGACGGCATAAGCAGATGCTACATTGTAAGCGTTGTATTCTGCCCTGAGTTGTAGTTGTAATTTTTTGCCATTTAACTTGATCACCAATCCGCTTAATTGATTCTTCAGTATTTTGCAAGTAAAGTCTGCATCCTCATTTTGCAAGCTTAATGTTTTTAAGTTTGCACGAACGTCTTTTGATATTTCAGAACTATGTGCATCATCAATGTTGCACAACACAAAATCAGTTTCATCAATAGAATCCAAAAAACTTTTTTTTACCGCCAAGTATTCCTCGAATGAACCATGATAATCAATATGGTCGTGGGTAATATTGGTAAATACAGCACCCACAAAATGAATGCCTGCTGACCTTTTTTGATGAATTCCGTGAGAACTCAATTCCATGAAGCAGTATTCACAATTTTCATCCACCATCATTTTACAAATACGTTGTACTTCAGGTGCATAAGGGGTAGTTTTATAGGTTATAATTTCTGTATCGTTGACTTTGTTGACAACGGTTGAAAGCAATCCGACCTTGTATCCTAATCTTCTGAAAATTTGGTATAGCAGCGTTACCGTTGAAGTTTTTCCATTGGTTCCTGTTACCCCTATCATTTTCAGTTTTTTGGTGGGGTTATCGTAATAGTTAGAGGCGATAAGAGACAGTGCGACTAAAATGTTTTCGACTTTGACATAAGTCACATCAGTATGAATGTGCTCAGGAAACCGTTCACAAACAATGGTATTGGCACCTTGCTTGATTGCGTGCTCTATAAATTGATGCCCGTCTATTCCGTAGGCAATTTGTGCAAAGAAAATATCTTTTTCCTTTACTTGTTCAACATCAAATTGGAGTGTAGCAATCCATTTATCTTTTGAGCCGATAAGTTCTGTGAAAGGAATTTCTTTAAGGAGTTTGTCTAATTTTTTCATTTGAATTGGTATTTCTGCCTATGGCTATTGTTAAACATTATGGGTTTATTTTTGATTCATTAGGTAAGGCATGAAGATGACGTCAACATGAGTAATTTATTATTTTAATTTGCCCTAAATCAATCAGCGGTGTTTATCCTTATCACTTCTGGTTTCTTAATTGAATGTGCATTGTATTCATTCATCACGTTGTTTCTTATACATATACCTGCTCCAGATAAGATTCGATAGCCACATTCAACTCCATATGGAACAAAAACGGAAAAAGGGCTTTCTAGCAGGAAGACTTCCCCGTCTAACATGATTTCGCAGGATAAGCCCTCAAGATGTTCTGCTTTTCCAGCAAAAATGATATAAGCATCCTTATTTTGTGGGGATAAAAATTTAAATTGTTTTTCAGGATTAAAGACAAAAGGTATGGTTTCAATTTCACAATTTATGGCTATGTCTGGCATTTGGGTTTTATCAAACATTGCATACTTATTGTCTCTATTGTTATTAATATGCCTTAATATGATATCGGAAGTAAGTTGGGGCTTGCATACCAGATCGGATGGTTTTATGGGTGGGAGTTTTTGAATACATTCGGTTTGTTGTCCCAGTACTTCAGGGTTAATCCAATTGTAGGATGCCTTATTTTTTTTCATCGCTTTGACATGCAAATCCGCGACATGTAAAAATGCCTTTTTCCCAACCACTGGCCTATGGGCATCAATGGGGAGTTGGGTTATATGCGCTACAAAATCACTAACTTCCTTTAAATTGATTTTGCCCGTTAATGGCCTTATTTTTTTATAATGAAGATTCGCTAATAATAAGCAAGTATCTGTAATGCCGGATCGCTCTCCAATGCCGTTGACAGAAGTTGAAATCCATTCTGCACCTGATTCGATAGCTTGTAGTGTGTTTGCCATTGCCAAGCCTCGGTCATTATGAAAATGAACTTCCAATGGAATATTGGCGTAATTTGCTTTGAGTAATCGGATTGTTTTTTCGACATCTTTGGGTTCCAAGATGCCTAAGGTATCTGCCAGACAAATTCTATCTGCACCGAGCCGAATAGCATTCCTATACATTCTTAATAATAAATCGGGGTCTGTTCTTGAACTATCCTCGATTGTAAATCTTACCTTTAAATTATTGGCTTTCGCTAATTCGATACTTTTAGAAACACATTCAATCGCCTTCTCGACTGAAAAATTGGTAATCCGGAATCGTGCATAATCATTGGTAGAAATAAAAATCCCGATCCAATCAACATTGGCTTCAATGGCTTGGGTCACATCATGTACAAATGCTCTGGAATGGGTCATTAAAGGGGTGTCGGGGAAGTTGCTTTTGATTGCTCTCAGTACCCGAACCTCATTTTTTGAAATGGAAGCATGGCCAACTTCTAATTGATCAACTCCAAGAGAAATGATTTTTTCAGCAAGGTTTAAAATCTCTTTGTTTGACAGTGTCCTTTGAAGAGATTGTTTGCCTTCTCTAAGGGTGGCATCAACAATATTTACTTTCATTAAATTTTTGTTTTGTAATTGCAAGTAGGGGCATAACAATACCGTTTCCCAGAAGTGTGTTTGCTGGGCTTATGAAACGAATATTTCTGTATATATAAATATGCGTCTCTGTTCTTTATACAACTATAAAGGAACTTTTGAGTATGTTTTGTTATAAAATTGCAATGATATTAGTAAACACTGTTTACTAATACTGCTTAGTGGAGATGGTGAAAAATAAATTTGCCCTAATAAATAAATTTTAACATTATTATACGGAAAGCAGAGTGAAGAATAGTATTGATGCTTCCCAATACAAATGTAATTAATTTATTTTATCATGGGTATATTCTTCCTGAATTTTTTTGAGAATTTATGAGAAAGCATTTATTTTTACTTTGTCTAAGGTAAAATCTTTCTTAATTCTCTTTACTTATTAATTATACAAACGGCAGAAGCATCTTCTATAAAATACCAAGAACAGATACAAGAATTTGTTAATGCAGCCGAGGCTTTGAAAGATAGAAAATTAATTGTTTATCGAGTTGTCGGGAAGCAATATACTTTCACGGATTATCTGAGAAAATTGCACGGCAATGAACCGCAGCTCATTTCAAAAAACATGAAAAGAATCTTAAATGAGGCCGTTCCGTTCAAGGTTGTCTTGATTGGATTAGATGGTGGTATCAAGCTTGAGCAAACCGAAATATTAAAGCAAGCAAAACTCTATAGTATTATTGATGTAATGCCAATGAGGATGAGGGAGCTGCGGAATAGAAATCGTCAGTGATTTCAAAAGCTACCGACTAACTTCGATGCTAGTCGGTAGCTTCTCCCAAAAGAAACACATCAACTATTCTTATTCAACTCATCCACCTTCGCATCAATCTTATCCACGATTTTTTCCTTCAGCTCCTTGGTTTTTTCTAGATTGGCTTCTAACTTTTTCTTTTCCTCTTCATCTTCCACAGCTTTCAGTTCTTCATTTTTCTTCTTGATTTTTTCTTCAATTTCGGCTAAGAACTCCTTGCGCTTTTCGATACCTTCCGCCTCTTCCGCTTTATCAAAAATCAGATTTTCCGGTGTGTTTTCTTCCAGTACGGCTTTATTCTTGGTTCTATATTTCTTCGGAATAAACACGGCATTTCCGACCTGTCTTTGATTCATAAAGTTTGGTGAAACAATTTCTATCCCGGCTTGATGTAGTGAATCAATAACGTGTCCCGTCAGTCTTGATCTTGCGCTAACAATAGACTTCACATCTTGTAACAAACCATGCACCCTGTACACGATAGAAAAATCACCAAGGGAGATGATATGCACGAAAGGCTCGACAAGGCCAGCATTAGTAGCGGCTTTCAAAAGGGCTTCTTCAATTTTTAGCCGGTTGACATCATAGCCCAAGGAACACTCAACGCTGATGATGGTGCCGGATTGCCTGGTCACTTTCAGGGAATTGGAAGCCAAGGTCATATTCGGCAAGGTCGTAAGATCACGATTAATCGTTTGGATTTCCGTATGGAAAAGGCCTTGCTCCGTTACGCGGCCAAAAACATCATCCACTTCGATGAAATCTCCCGGTTTAAAACTGTTCCGCATCTTGAGGGCAATTCCTGCCAACGCATTTCCGATAAAGGTGGTCGAACTCAAACCCAACACTGCCGACAGAACAATCCCGATCAAACTGGTGATCTGTCCCTTTTGATCTGGGTTCATCGGTAAGGCCAGAATGACACTGATGATGCCGATAAAACCAATGGTAAACAATATGATAGATTTGATGAGTGCCTTATCGGTTTTTCCTTTGGCTTGTCGTTCCAGCAGTTTTTTAGCTAAAATGTACATGCCATAGAACAACAGCCCTGTCAATACTGTCGGGAACCAATTGGATAATATTTGAATGATAATTTCCATATTATGATTTTAGTGCATGCGTAAGGCGGAATAAAAATATGATTTTAAATTGAGTCCATTCACAGTATTCGTTCCCTAAAAATAAGGCATCTGATTTCAAGATGAACTTTGGTTACTTTTTCATTCGAAAAAAAGTAACCAACCTGCCTGTCCTGCGGACACGCAGGCAGGAATTCTTGTTTGAAAAAACTCCTCCGTCAAACAATTTTCAAACAGGCCAACTCCACCACGACGTACCTTCAAACGCAATAAAATACCGAAAATCTACTTTGTAAAACCACTTTTAATACCAAGCGTAGTATACCTTTCTATTCAAAAATTTGTGCCAAATTTTATACAAATTTTTATACCAAACGTGGTATTTTATTTTAATTAAAAAACAAACTGCATCGGCACAAACCGTACACCATCTAGGTCTTGTAGTTCATCTGTTTCTGTAAAACCATATTTTTGATAAAACGGAAGTGCCGATAGAGCTGCATTAACCGTTAGGAATTCGGCACCATTATCTTTAGCCATACGGATCAATTCATCCACCAAGCATTTTCCCAATCCTTTTCTATGAAACATTCCTTTGATGTACAATAATCTCAGATGGTATTTTGTCGTCATTTCGGCAACGCCAGCCATTTCTCCATCAAGGAAAGCCGCTAGAAAATATGTTCCTCTGGCAAACCGCTTTTCCATGTGGGTTTCGTTAATAGCTTTGGCCAATATTTTTTCTTGACCGCCTTCCCCGAGTTCCGCGGTATTGAATTCGAGAAAGCTGGCCTTGATTAATTCGTAGGCCGTTTTGATTTCTGTTGCTTTTAGCAAACGGATTTGGAATTTTGGTGGGATATGGTTGAGCCAGTTTCTAAGGATGTCAATACCGTGTTGGGTAAGGATGGATTCCGGATGAAACTGAATGCCAATGATAGGCAAAGTTTCATGAGCAAGAGCCATAATTTCTCCCTCATCAGTTTTGGCCAAGGGGTGGAGTGGGGTGTTTTCTATATTTTCCAGAAGTAAAGAATGATAGCGCATCACCTCAAATGCCTCCGGAAGTCCTTCAAAAAGAGAATCTCCATTGTGTTGTATCCGAGATGTTTTGCCATGCATGGGGAGCTTTGCTTTTTTGAGCTTAGCGCCAAAGAATTCACCGATGCCCTGATGGCCAAGACAAATACCTAGGATCGGTTTTTTATTATGAAAATGAGCAATCAAAGACATCATTAATCCAGCATTTTCAGGGATGCCTGGGCCGGGAGAAAGTACGAGCGCGTCAAATTCCTTAGCGGTAAATTCTCCAAGAGACAAGGCATCATTGCGGATGACTTCGCATGTGGCACCCAGTTGTCTAAAATAGTCGTATAAGTTATAAGTGAAAGAATCGTAATTATCAATAAGAAGAAGTGTCTTCTCCTTCATCGGGAATATCGAATACATTAGGTTCAGATTCAGATTTTTCAACGCCCATGTTTTCCAGCTTGTCCATCATGTCAAGGGACTGGTGCCAAAACTCCTCTGCTACCGGCCATAATTTTCCTGCCAGATCATAAACATATGGAGGATATTGTTTCAAATAACCATAAGTTTTGGATTCTGCCATGCTTTGTTTGTCTACCAAATGCGCCTTTTCTCCAAACTGTAATAATACACTAAAGGCCATGATTAGGAACCCCGCAGTTACGGCACCTCCGAGCAATTGGTTTATAAAATTGATGTTGGCGGTCTTCAGGATGCCTTCAAGCCCGTTTGCTAGTGTCCGAATCAAGATCATCGTTACGACAAAAGAGAGTAAAAATCCGGCAATAAACATTAGGGGATTACTGGTGCTGAGGAGGTTGCTCAACAGATCTGTCGTAATAGGTGCAAATTTGAAAGCGGCAACCATACCAAGGGTAAGGGACAATACGGTGAAGACCGTCTTGATAATTCCTCTGTTGAATCCGAGATAAAATCCGGTGAGGGTTACGATTACTAAGATGATATCTATTACCATAGGTATGCAAATTAAGGCTTTATCCTATAAAATGTACTATTATTTCGATGATTTTGTTATTTATAAAGACGTAGGTATATTTTTATGATATTTTGTTTTATACATGCAAATTATCCTTTCATCACTTAAAATTATTATTTGTAATTATATTGCGAATTAAATGTAATCAAAAAGTTGCATTTGTGTGATATTATTATTATTTTTGTAATAACCTTTTGGTATCGGTAAATCCTTAAAAAAATATAGACCATACATTTCTTTGTAACCGATGCCGGTATAGATTCAGGGCAGAGCTAGCCTTTGTTGTTGGATTTCAATTCTTAAATTCCCAATGTACCCTTGCTGAAAGGGAATGGGTTTTATTGGAGCATTGCATTAAATGATGCGGATCCGGTTGTTTAGTGCAAGCTGGGAGTAAAGACTCCTTGTATATAATTCTTCTTCCGAAATGTCGGAATTTGAAGGGGCAGGCTTATGGCTTGTCGTTGAGACCTCGAAAAGAGGGACGGTCTCGTGGTTGCTTGGGTGGGACCCACCCTAATGAAAATGTATTGTTTGTATGTAAAAATGAAGAATATTTTATAATTTAATTCAAATATACTTGTTTTCAAAACACAACCATCACATAAAATTTAAGCCCCGATTTTCAAAATCATACAAAACATATTATTAGACTTGGATAAAGCAAAATAGCTTTTCGATTGTAGATGGCGAGGCGATAAACAGAAACATAAAAAAACTCCGGCCTTCACAGAAAACCGGAGCAGAACCACAATCTAGTGCGGTTTTATCTTTCATTCATAATTTATTCAATAACAATCTTCCGAACAATATTCCCTTCCTCAGAAGTCAACCTTACAAAGTAAAAACCAGCCGACAATGCAGAAACATCTAGGCTTATCGTCTGATTTCCTTTGTGTGTACCAACAGTACGCTGTATAATTTCTCGACCATCTGTACTCAATACAGAAACAGCCAAATCTGCATACTGTTTACTAGTCAAATTAATATTCAACAAATCATTTGCCGGATTCGGGAAAATATTGACATGAGCAACCGAAGGAATTTCCTCTATAGAAACATCTATCGGAACTGGATTCACAATTGTCCCTACATCAGCAGCAGCAGCACATACCTCATCACCTTCTTCCGAAGTAACACAAGCCTCTCCCTGATAGCTGAACATATCCATATATTCAATATCATCCACAAACCAACCTCCGTTAGCTGGGGCAGTATTGTCATCAGAAGCGAAACGGAAGCGGATAGAAATTTCTTGACCAGCGTAAGCACTGAGATCAACATAAGTATCCATCCATCCATCACTATTACCCCAGAAAGTTTGAAGATTTGGAACAACGAAAGTCGTATACTGAATCAATCCAGTATATCCATTTCTGATCATATAGTCCGGAACACTACTCCAAAAGATACCACCATCATTGGAAATTTCAATGATACCACCATCGGCTCCGGCCTCCGTATCAAACCTGTGGTAAAATCTCAATACAGGGTTATCTGCATTTACCGTAAAGGTAGGATCGTAAAATAGTAACTGATCGTTTTCAACATCTACATTGGGGATATTCCAGGAGTAGGTACCACTATAAGCATCATCTTCATCAATATCCCAGACATTAAAGCCCGTAATGTTTTCGATAAACCAGTTGTCATCAGAACCATCCTCTAGATCTTCATAAACCAAGCGAGTAGACTTATTCGAAGGATTAGATACAACCCGATAAGTAATAGTTACTTCTTCCTCATAAGCCATATCGCCGAGATCAAAAGTAATCATATCAGCAGCAACTTCGGCAGGAGCGATAGATGCAGAATTATTGACATAGGTTAATCCAGAAGGTGTTTCGTCTGTAACAACAACGTTCGTTAAAGTCATTGGACGGTGGTTGATTACTTTTATGGTATAGGTAATTTCACCACCTGGAGAAATCAATGGAGTCGCCGTTTTAGTAATCTTCAATTCTGGGATACAAGTAGGGATAGGGTCAAAGTTTTCAGTACCATCCGCCGCACTATCCGGAGAACCTTGTTCGGCATGTATACCAAGTCCTCTTCTGGCAAAAACTTTGGAAATGAGGCATTGGTTTGCACCACCATATAAATCCATATCTGCCTGCATGATACCGTCCCTTGCATCTACAAATCCAGGATCACAGGCAAGGTTTTTCATACCTTCAATAACAAGACGAATGGTCATGTTATTTCCAGCATCACCATTATATAAATCTTCTGACCAACCATACTCTGCTACCATCTCCCAATAAAGATCCCAAAGCATAGTACACCAAACAGTACCAACACCGTGTGGAACAGACTGCGTACCTATATCCCCATAGGTAAGTGGATTGACTTCCATATCAGGGCTGTAGGGATAAGAGCGGATGCCCTTTCCTGTAGTCGGTTGACGATAGACGTAAGTTCCTACACCTCTCCAAATCTCAGGACCATCTCCGGGTTGAACCGTGTTCACTATACTGAAAAAATCACTCCAGCCCTCACCCATTTGTTCCTGATTCCTTTCTTCATCAAAGTAGGTGAGGCAAACCATGCTTGGGCCACCTACACATCTATTGGATACGCCATGAGCATATTCATGACAAATGATACCATTATCAAAATCACCATCAAGGAAATTCGGGCCTTCAGTGGGTGGCGGTCCAAGAGTGAGTTGTAACCCATTGCCGATATATTCGCGAATGGTAGAGCAGTCTATTCGTCCTACAGAAATAGTTGGGATACTAGGCGTATCGAAACCATCAGCGGCAACCATATTCATCGCATCGTCTTCATAGTTACATACAATAAGGGCAACGGCACCAAATGCTTGGGCATTCAAGGTTTTTTCTACAAAGTAACAACCACCCCTATCTACAAGGGCTATTTTTCCATTCAATTCATTCCCGTTAAGGAAACCTGACTCACAACCATCCGATACGTAAGGATCGTATATCCCATCATTTACTTCAACAACATCTGCATTTATTGGAGATGGAATGGAACTGGGGCCATAGTCTGCAATGATAGCGGGATAATTTCCTGCAATATTGGATGGTTGTGCCACCTGAATGTATCTTTGTCCTCCGGCATTCCGATCCCATACAAACATTTGTACGCGACCAAGATTACCATCACTGCTACCAGAGTAATTTGCATTATTTGTACCAAGCCCATCTTGCGCTTCCATCCGCATATAGTCTCCTCCTATACCGCCATTGCCATAATTGTTGGCTTGGAAATTTCCGGCAGCTTCATCGAATCCATGAGCATAACAAATATCATGCATCATGTTTCCAGCATAGAATAAATTGATGGTTGCAGCATCTTGATAGGCACCGGGTTCTGTATCCTCAATATATGGTGCATCAAAGTGGAGGTCTGAGCCACCGTCTGGTTCTGGGTCAGCCTCATTAGGCTCATCTGCTGCTGCTGCGTCAATGTAAGCATGGACATTATTTCCTCTGGTTGTGGTATATTCCGCACCATCTGCACCATTAGTATCATGCCATCCGAAAGGAGAAGCTGCCAGATTCGCAGGATCGGTTACCAAAGAACGCTCTCCATGTACAGGACTCTCAACTGGAAATGCAAATACATTATACTCGGCACCCGTAACGGTAGTTTGTTGTGGAGCAGCCGTCTTTTTTTCTACAGTACGTTTTGGTTGCTGACAGCTGGCATCATGCCTATGATAAGCGTTGTCATGAAACTGGCAATGAATAGTCAGTGCCGTTTTATGCACAAAACTGCCATCGAGCGCATCTATTCTCAAACCCCAGTAATCTGCACCTTTCTGTTCAATGGTCATATCCCAAGCAAGGCGCAATTCTGACTTATCCTTTAGTGGTTGATAGGTAAGTTCAACTTTAATGTCGCCATTCGTAAAAGAGGTTTGCTCGAAGATAAATGCCTGATCACTGATCCTTTCTTTGAGTTTGATCTCATTATTGTGCACAATTTCAAGGTAATCCAAACCTGCTAATAAGGCAGCTTCGGCAGAAATTATGGGACTTGTCGCATTGACTTTTGTAGCAGCCTCCGGAGTGAAGCTATGGCCAATACTGTATGCGTTTCCATTTTCAGAAATCCCAACATTTACAACGGCCTGAAATATCTTGATTCCGGCATGACGTTGTTGAAATATGATTCTCTGGACTTTACTCAATTTGCTGTAGTAATTATCCGAGACAACGATATCTGAAATATCCTGTGGAGTCAGTTGCCAGTTTGGGACATTACTTTCAATGTGTTGCAATGCTACATCTAGCTTTGATTGTTGTTGCGCAAAAGCCATATTCATGCAAAAACAAATCATAAGACATAAGCTTGCGCTTAGTTGTAAATAAACCCTCATAATGGTTAATTTATTTAAGATGGTTAGTAAAAGGTTACAAGAAGTGTAGGTCACAGGAAATCTTTGTTCCCTGAGGAAAATTAGTACAAAAGCTACATAAGCGTAAGCAATATTTGATACTATAAAACTTAATTTTCCCAAAATTAAAAAAATAAGAGCAGCTTTTTATAGATTCTGTTATTATATGATTCAATAATACCCGACATTTGCGGCAAAAAAGCCCTAATCTCATGGCTGATATTCATTTAAAAAGTAAAAATGCAATCAAAACGGAAAAATATCATATATGGTCGTCATCCTGTTATAGATGTTATTAATTCGGGGAAAGGAGTCGATAAGGTCTTATTACAGCAAGGCATCCGAGGGGAGTTCGAGAAAGAAATCCGAAAGCTAACCAAGGAGAAGAATGTCGCCCTACAATATGTCCCCAAGGAAAGGCTAAACAAAATTGCCGGAGGAAACCATCAGGGAATTTTGGCTTATCTTTCTTTGTTAGAATACCAGACACTGGAAAATATACTGCCCTTTATTTATGAAAAATCAGAAACACCGCTTATTTTAGTGCTGGATGGTGTAACAGATGTTCGGAACATGGGAGCCATTGCCCGTTCGGCAGAATGTCTCGGTGCGCATGCTTTGGTGATTCCGGCTACAGGTTCTGCACAAATCAATGCGGAAGCGATGAAAAGTTCTGCGGGTGCTTTGGGTAATATAGCCGTTTGCCGGGAGAAAAACCTTTCTTCCGCCATCAACTATTTGAAAATGTCTGGCATTAAAATTTTTGCCAGTTCCTTACACGCGGATAAAACAATTTTCCAACAAGATTTTTCCATGCCTTGTGCCATCATCATTGGTTCGGAGGATGATGGCGTTAGCCCCGCTATTCTCAGGAGGGCAGATGAACGGTTTATCATTCCTCAATCAGGAGAATCCAATTCCCTGAATGTCTCTGTCGCTACGGGGATTATGCTGTATGAGGTGGTTCGGCAACGTAATGTTATTGATTAAAAGATTAGGTGTTGGTAATTTTTGTTATTTTTGTATAAAAAATGAATAGATGAGGTTAATATCAATGTCATATGGTGTCAAAAATATTGCTAATCAAGATGATTGGGAGGTTCGCAATTTAAGGCTGAATGATGCTAATTTGATTGTAGGAAAAAATGCTGCTGGAAAGTCTAGGACTGTGCAATTGATTGCTAGTTTTGCAAAAATGATATCGCAGCAAGTTTCGTCTTTGCATTTTGGCAATTGGGATATGTTGTTTGAAACCGAAGAAGGTAAAAGACTTAATTATATTTTAAAAATAAAAGAAAACAATGTTCTTGAAGAAGAGATTATTATAAATGGAGAAGAGCTATTGGTCAGGGGCAAGATTACAAAAATTT
>JAHDGC010000098.1 GCA_020627865.1 Saprospiraceae bacterium
CAGATACCGTCGCCATAAGAATCATTAATCGTGAAAGTATAGTCGCCAGGAGCTAAGTTCCAGCTAAAGTTATAAGTCGTGTTATTCGCATATCCGCTACCAGATTCAACAGTGGTACCACCACTTGTCAACGTCCAAGAAGTTTCAGAACCATAGTTATCCGTAACAAGTGTCATTGTCGTAACAGCAGCACCATAACAAGGGCATGGCGCACAGTTAGAACCACCACAGTCAACACCAGTTTCGTCTCCATTTTGGAAACCATCATCACAAGTTGGAGGAAGACCGTTACAGCCAGAACCAACACCTACAGCACACCATGCAGCAGTAGTCATCAATACTTCATCAGAGTTTGCACCATAAAGGTCAATTGCAGATTGGATCGCACCCGCGCGAGCATCAGCATATTGAGAGTTTGTAGAAAGGTAAACCGTAAGGTTACGGTAAGCAATAGCAGCAGCTTTTGTCATACCAATACCCGTTACACTGTAAGATTCTCCATTATCGTTAACACCAGTTTCTCCTACGGTAAGGATGTAGAACCATTTATTCTGAACACCAGAGTTGTAGTGTACACCACCATTGTCACCAGAACCAGCGTACCAGCTATCTCCTAAGTAAGTGTCAGGATGGTTAAATTGATTCGGGTTAGCCATGTTTCTTAAAGCACCGCCGCTTCCGCCAGCACCAATATGATCTCCCATCAACCAATCATTTGTTCCTTGTGCATAGTTTTCGATACACTCACCGAAAATATCAGCGAAAGATTCGTTCAAAGCACCAGACTCGTAAGAGTAAACAAGGTTAGAAGAGTTTTGTACAACACCGTGTGTGATTTCGTGCCCAACAATATCCAAAGATACCAATGGGCCATAGTTTACACCGTCACCGTCACCATAAGTCATTCTAGAACCATCCCAGAATGCATTTACATAGTTGCTAGAGTAGCTAACGTAAGAACGGATGATCGCACCATTACCATCGTAAGAATCGCGGTTGTGCTGACCCAAGAAGTAATCGAATGTTTTTTCTGCACCGTAGTGTGCTTGGTTACCGGTAGCTGTACCAGAACCGAAGTTGGTAGAGTTACTCGTAACGTCACTTGCATTGCTATAGTTCGTTCCGTTGTTCAAGTCAAAAGTCTGAACATCGGCAGTACGTAAGCGGTATGGTCCAGAAGAGTTATCACAAGTAATAGCTTGTGTACCGTTGTAAAGTGTAGCACAAGTACCCGGTACGTAAGCATTACAAAGACGAGTATATTTCTTGATAAACTCACCCGTGTTTGCATTGATATAAACGTAGTCTCTTGAAAGAGGAGCTACAGCATAAATGTCAAATTTGTAAGCCAATTGTGCATCTTCTTTTCCATCAGATACAATAACAAGCTCGCCTTTTGGCATTTGGTAGCCATTAGGATCTTTTACGCAAGAGTGACCTTTTGCATAAGTCTCAGGCGTTTCTTGCTCCCACATATATTCTGTAGCACCGATATGCTTGATTGCAGCACTTAAAGCAGTGATGGAAGCCAAAGCTGGTGTTACATTTAATTCTTCTACATGCTTGTAATCACCAGAAAGTGTTTCAACTTTTCCATTTCTAACGTGCGTTGTAAAGGTTGCTCCATCAACGATTACGCCATTGTAATATTGTTGGAACTTCTCGTGTGTCATACCAAGTTCATCTTGTGTAACTTTGATACTCTTCATCTCATCAGCTTGACGAAGGCCAAGGTGTTCTTGAAGGACAGTACCTTTTTTAGCAGCAGAAACGTCGGTGAGTTGAATTAAGGAAGGAAAGATTTTTTTTGCTTTTTTTTCTGACTGAGCAAAACACAAAGTCATTGCCAATAACGGCAAAATTAAAGACAGATATACTTTCTTCATTTTTGATAATTAGGTTAAATGGTAAAAAAAGTTAAATAATTTTTGGAAACTTTAACGGTGCAAATATATGTAATGTCTTTTATATTTTTGCCAAAACTAATATTTGGTTTTAAATATTTTTTAAATATAAATGTGTTTATTAGCTTAATGGCTTCTCTTTTGTTATTGGACATTGCGCGTTTTGTTAGGCTACAGTAAGATTTTAGTCTATACAAAGTTGTGAAATATCCAATAAATTGTAATAGCTGTTGTATGTACAGGTACTTATAAATACTGTGTTAAAATTTTGTTAAAGAAATAAAATATGACAAAACAAAGCTTGCACAAGAGTAGATGCGTCCCTGAAAGATATAAGTGAGAGAATATTTCTAAAAAGAGAGGATTGTGAGTGTATAATTAAAATGAATATATTGATGTTCTTTATGCTTTAAAGGGATTAAAGGTATTTTTGTTTTTGTAAGATAATACAAAAGTACAGACTAGGGGCTTTAGATTTTGATATCGATAGTTGTATTAGGTGACATAGTTGCAGTTGCTGAGTTGCGATTGCACGACATGTTGCTTTACTATAGAACTAAAGCTATTATGATTTTCAGTAGATGGAATGAGGTGTGAGTTTGAGCTATGATCTTATATTTTTTCAAGAATATCCCTTAAAACTTCATGTTTTCCGGAGAATTTTTTTTGAGCTATCGAAAAAGGGAGCTTTGTGAACATAGCCTGATAAGCTACAACGCGTTCTTCTGTAAGGAATTGGTCTTGGTCACCATAAACGAATAGTACTTCTTTATTGGTGAAGTAATCCTTAAGGTGCGTATATTTCAAATCTTCGGGAATCACGCCTGCCCAAAGAATGAGCCTGTCAAAATTCGGTTGATTTTGGTGTATCCAACGTACTTGGGTAGCGCATCCTTGGGAAAAACCCATCAGGTGAATTTTAGTGGTTTCCGATAAGTGTGGTTGGAAATGGTCATAAGTGTTTGGAGGTATTGACAATAATCGTGGATCTCGTCTAATCGGTCAGCTTTTGTCATCCAAGAGGCGCCAACCGCTCCACCAAATCCTTGCCAGTAGAATCTGGAAAACCCTTCTGGAGCCAAGATGAAATTTTCGTCAGGATCAAAATTGCTGAACTTATGAATAATCTTGCTGGCCAATTGGCCATACCCATGACAAACGATCCAAAAATGCTTGACTTTGGGACCTAGATTTCCATAGGTATAATAATGAGCGGTTTTTTGAACAGTGGTTTTGTGTGATGTAATCATTGATTGCTGGCTTCGTTACTACGACCAAAGATATTCTTTTTTCGATTATCTAGTATCGGATTGGGGCGCGGCGGTTCTTCACTCACCTGATCGAACATTTTGGCGACATGCACCCAAAGCCCGTCTTTTTTACTAAAGTAAAACCCTTCATAACTGCCATCTCCCACAAGGGTATCTCCTTGGCCATAGCTACCGTTTTTAAACTTAAGGTGGTCATGGATAATGTGTCCTAGGGTTTCATCATAATTGAGTCGGATACTCACTTCGGCCGAGTATTCCAGTACTAACCGATTTTTGGTAATGGGTCGCCTGCCTTCCTCCACTTTGGCAAAAACAGGCGCGCCAAAGATAATTTCATCTTTACCAAAAGTCAAAACATCGGCAATTTTTCTTTTATTAAAAAACTCAAGCCCATCAAAGCCAAAAAGGAGATATTTTCTACCTTTAGGCGTATCGAATTGTTTGATATTATAATAAACAACACCATACCAATTGTCTGGACTAAGGTAATCATAATCCGGTTCTTCTACTTCATGCGAAAGATCGACCAGCTCAATCGGTTTGTCGGGTGTCGTCGCACGTTGTATAAAACCCCCGTATTGGTAATTGTCATCATCGACAAAAAGTTGCCAGGTGAAAATCCTAAAAGTGCTATCCTCCGGATATTGAATAGAAACCTGCATCAAGGAATCAAAAGGGTAGGCATATGATCCGGACTTTGACAAGGTCTGTTGCAATAAAGGCTTGAAACGAGCGGTAGCATCAATCCTGTTTTGTTGATCTTTATCCGTAAGGAAAGTTTTAGCCAATTGAATCAAGGAATCCTCGGCGGCGGCAAAGGTCATTTCCTGTGGAGCATCAAGCTGCTTTTCTTGAGCAAAAATTCCTGATATAGAAAATATGACGATGAACAGACAATGGAATAATTTCATACATGTTTATTTCAAAGAAAAAATGGATTTCATTTCAACGGCCATTCCAAATTATCGCTTTCGGAGCCGGTGCTGCGCACCTCTAAATCGAGGGCAATGATTTTTCTACAAATGGTTCCGCTCCTCTGGAGCTATCAAATCTAATTTTTTATGCACAATGAGGTTCAGAGAACCGATTCCATTTGTAGCTATAAAGGGGCAAATTAATAGAGGTACATAGTACCGGCACCATTAAAAGCTTTCATATGGCATTGGGAGATACCCAATTTCAGCATACAAGCATCTCCTATAATAAACGCTTACATTCAAATTTTCATTGTTAAATATGGATTTCTTTTCTTAAAGATAAGTTAAACACCTGCAATAAAAAAATGGAAGTTGGCATATTGATCAACTTCCATTTCTATAAATATATAAACTAGAGCTAGTATCTAAATATCTAATATCTAGAATCTAACATCTAATATCTAGAATCTAATATCTAGAATCTAATATCTAGAATCTAACATCTAATATCTAGCTTACGTATTTCTCAACATCTACATAATCCATACCAAAAGCATCAGACACGCCTTGATAAACAATATCTCCATTAATCACATTCAGTCCTTTTCTCAGGCTTAAATCATCTGCACATGCTTTCTGCCAACCTTTTTCCGCAAGCGCGATAGCGTATGGTAAAGTCGCATTAGTCAAGGCGAGGGTAGAGGTATAGGGTACAGCACCAGGCATATTAGCCACACAATAATGTACGATATCGTCAATGATGAAGGTCGGTTTATTATGTGTAGTTGGCTTACAAGTTTCGATACAACCACCTTGATCTACAGCAACATCCACGAGTACTGTTCCTGGACGCATCTCTTTAAGCATTTCCCTTGAAATCAAATTTGGTGCTTTAGCGCCCGGAATCAATACGGCACCAACAATTAAATCATGGTTCTTAATCAACCTTCTGATATTATATTCATTAGAAAACAAGGTAGTTACATTGGCAGGCATAATATCCGCAAGGTGCCGTAGACGAGAAAGATTAATATCAAGAATCGTTACCTGTGCGCCCAAACCAGCAGCCATTTTTGCAGCCTGCGTTCCGACAATACCGCCGCCAAGAATCAAGACTTTTCCTGGAGGAACACCGGGCACACCACCGAGCAATACGCCTCTTCCTTTCACGGGCTTTTCCAAATATTTTGCGCCTTCCTGAATGGCCATTCTGCCGGCAACCTCAGACATGGGTACCAACAATGGAAGTGATCTATCCGGCAATTCTACCGTTTCGTATGCTAAGCAAACCGCCTTACTTTTCACCATCGCTTTGGTCAATGGTTTGTAAGAAGCAAAATGGAAATAGGTGAAAACGAGTTGATTTTCTTTAATCAGGTTATACTCTGATCTAATGGGTTCTTTTACCTTGATAATCATTTCGGCTTTTTTGTAAACCGATTCGATATCTTTCAGGATTTTAGCACCATAATTTTCGTATTCCTCATCAGCAAAGCCACTGCCTTCTCCAGCAGATTTTTGGACAAAAACTTTATGGCCTCTTTTGGTGAGTTCATATGCGCCAGCCGGAGTGAGTGCTACCCGGTTTTCGCTGGATTTGATCTCCTTTGGTACTCCAATTAACATGAATGTTGGTTTTGATGTTAGAGCAGCTAGGAATTATTTCCTAACATACTTTTTAGTGATTGAAAATTCGACGCGCAAATATACACTAAAACTGGAAAGGACAAGGAGAAAATAAAAAAAATTAAGCAAATCAACACGCAAAATGGATAATTTATTATTTTGAATTACCTTACTGGACTTTTCCATGAGCATCTGTTTTTACTACATAAATCGTAGAACTGGTATTGTCACTATTAGAAGATTTTCCTACAATTAAAAAACCGCCATCATCCGTAATAATAATTGATCGACCTTCCTGTTTATTCCCTAATCCCCTATAGTCATATTGTTCCGTCCAAATTTCCTCACCATTAAGGTCAATTTTCATGATAAATAAATCATCTTCTATATATCCTGTTAGAACATAACCGCCATCAATTCCATTGACATCCAAAGCTCTGCCTTTTTTATCCAGAACCCTTGTCCAAAGTTCCGTACCATCCTCCGTAATTTTGGTCATTAAGATATGTTCTTGATCCTGAGAATCAGTGGCAGAACCCACCATGAGATAACCACCATCTTCTGCATAATTGATGCTTTCGCCTAGGGTTTCTTTAATGCCTGCTGGAGGATCATAATTCCGCCGAATTAAATTATTACCATCTTGTTTCGTGAAATGTAACATTTTGATTACATTTTCAGGGCAATTAACCCCAGGAGGAATACACCGGACGAAGCCGACTATAGTAATGACACCATCAGCTCGATTTATATCAACATCTCTATATTCTCCTACAATAGACTCAAGTACAATAGAATCTTGAATGGCAAAGTTCTCGTCCAGCTCCAATAAACCATTGTAAGCATGCCAAGCACCGGCAATGTATATTTTGTCTTCACGGATAGATAGGGAATAAGCGGCATCCCACTTGCTTTCAGGATGAGAAGACTCGATAAAGTAAGTTTCCAACAGGCTCAGGGTAGAATCAAAGGCGGCAAAAAATATGTTGCCATCTGGGTTGGGGTAGAGGGTATCGCCGTTAACATCGTAGGGCATATAATCAGGTTGGTATACCCTGCATATGCTAGAATCATAGGGCACAATTTCTGCTTTTGGGGCACTGAATCCAACAGCCAGAAATTCGTTGTCGGATATTTTTTCTACATCAAATAAATTATCCTCATTTCCTTCTCCTGAAAGCCCAAAACTGTTGAACTGAATGGTCTGTCCTGTAGTTTTATCTAATAATACAGCTACACCGTCCATAATATCACATTCTGGACCAGCAGCACCAACAATCAGATACCCTTGATCAAGTTCGACGACATCATAGCCAATATCGGAGCCGCCGCCGCCCAAGGTATTTTCAAAAGTAGCAAAGGGAATAAATTCCTCTGGCTCAAAGGTAGCACATACCGAGAAAATCATAATTCCGAAGAATAGGAAGCAGTAGTAGTATATTTTTTTCATAAACATGATTAATGGTTTTGGTAGGGGATGTTAGGCAAATTAAAGTTAATAAATGCACATTTTGCCTTAATCTCTTTACTCAATATTTATACTTTTCTGCATTTCGTTTCTACAAAAAGTATCTAAATTACTTTTCATAATATACTGGTGCATAAATTGCGGAGTGTAACAAATATGTGCGTAAGCATGTTGTTCTGAAAAGGTCAATATCTTATTACTGTCCGGGGAGAAAATAGCGCCATTGACAGGGTGTTTTTGATGGTCTATATTCATGATATGCTCTCCTTGTAGATTCCACAATTTTGCGGTTCTGTCCATAGAGCAAGTAAGGATATATTTTTCATCTGGAGAAAAATGAATAGATCTTATATCTCCGGCATGTTGTGTCATGCTTAAAATTTCACTTCCTTCGCTATCCCAAAGGATGGCAGTCTTATCGGCAGCACAACTGGCTATATATTTTCCGGATGGGGAAAAATTGGCTGTTCTCACGATGTCTCCATGACCAGATAGGGTGTTTAATAATTTTCCAGCAGTATCATAAATTCGTATGGTGCCATCAACACATGTCGTTACTATCTTCTTTCCATCTTGCGAAAATTTCGCATCGGTGAGGTGGGCTTTACTTTCATCCAGCACTGCAACTTGGCTACCATCCGTTTTCCATATCCGTGCGGTTTTATCCTTAGCAAGGGTCAATACCAAATTGTCGTCTGGTGAAAAAATAGCTTGTTTTACTTTTGCCTGATGTCCAGTAAATTTTGTTTGCAAATGTCCTGCCTTGTCCCAGCGTTCTGCGTCGTGATGGCTTGAACAAACCAAGATACTATTTCCATCGTGACTGTATTGGGCGGATTCGTAAAATTTGTCAGATTGTGTAAAGTCGTGTTGCGGTTTTCCTTTATTATTAAACAATTTAATTACGGAGCCAGCTGCTACCATAATTTCTTGTCCATCGGGAGAGAAAACCGCCGTTGAGATTGGTTGATCAAATGCAGGCGTGCTGAACAGAATTTTTAGGGAATCTGTTGTATCGCTATTGTCCAAAACGATGATTTTTTGATCTAAAGTAATGCATAAGATACGATCTCCCTCCGGAGAAAAGGCAATCTGTTGGATACCACTACTTAATTTTTCAGAGCGGTTATGGGAGTATAAAAAAGTGGCATCCCCAAAAGCACGGTTGACAAGTGGCAGTGGATTTCCTTCCACCATTTTATGAGCAGTCAGGGCAAGGCAAAGCGCGTGCATTTTGTGTTTTTTTTCTGTTGCTTCCCTCGCCTGAAACGCAAGCTTGCCCGCTTCTGAACGACGGGCTGAGGCCTCGGCTTTTTCTTTTTCCCGAAGTGCAGACTCTGCCGACTGTTTTGCTTTTTCTTCTGCAAGTTTGGCCGCTCTTTGGGATTTTTTAATGTTATCAATATAGCCATTGCGTGCTTTTTTTAACAAGTCATCTATTTCATTATTTGTAGGGCGATCATGACAAATACGGGCAGCCTTGTATTTTTTTATGGCCATTTCAAAGTCCAGTTTGTCATAAGATGCTTGTCCTTCCGCTACCATGATTTTGTAACATGGCCTGTTTTGTGCGGATGCAGGATTGAGAGAGCAGAATACAAAGAATAGGGAAATTATATATGCTAAGTCTATAACATTCCTCTCCCTAACCCCTTCCGAAGGGAGAAATAACCTTTCGGCATTAGAGCGATTTCCCCCTCTGGAGGGGGTAGGGGGAGGATCTGGGCAACTTACAATTAGATCTTGATGAGTCATTTTATTTCTTATTTAATTTGCCTAAAAACACATAGGAACAGCCACCTTAAAAAGTCAGTTTCACACAAACATTGCCCTGCACGGCAAGATTGGTATTTCCATCCATTTGAAATTCAGGATAAATCTGAAAACTACTTTTCGTACAATTTTCGTCAAATATTTTTTTTCGTTTCAAATGCAGTCGTCTTCTCCGTAAGAAAAGTAAGGCATCGACAGCGAGCAAGCCCAAACTGATATAAGTAAGATATTCCGCTCTTTGTAATTGGGTTTCATAATTTTGATAAAGCTGGCTTCGCTCTGTTAATATATCTGAGGTGAGATGTTTTTCATACTTGTCAATAGCCCTGTCCTTTAAAATAAATCCTGATACAATTCCTCCAAGCGCTACAGCGCCACCAGCATAATAAGGCAGTTTTTTCTTTAACCCAAAATCAGGTGGATTATTGCACTGAACGCCTAAGGGTAAAATTTCAACTCCCCAATGTTCTACGGTAAGTATAATTTCTAGTTTTCCCTTTGCAGAAGGCAAACAATAGATGGGATTTGTCCAAATGATTTGTTTCAACCCCTCTGGGTTTTTATCCATGTAACCTATATCGCCCCTGATTTTTTTCGCTGGAAAATCAATCGCATTACCATCTATTGGATTGTCGGTATGGTGCCAGAATTTTGTCTCAAGGAAGACCGTGTAGTGATTGGAGTTAGGTTTAAAAGTAGCAAGTTTATAGTTAATAATAATTTCTCCTGTGGATAATGTTGCTGTAAAATCAGCTATAAAATTTGCGGATGTCTCGATGTTTTCTTTCTCGTTCATTTTTTCATCTATCAAATCTATCGTATAAAGCGACCGCTGTTTTTCTGTCTTCAATTTTATCACTTGTGCATTTGTGGAAGAACTCAAGCTTGTCAGGAAAATTATAATATAATATGGTAATGTCTTCATTTTTGATTTGTTTTTAACGCAGTGGAGCATAAGTATTACGACGTTACAATTTATCTCTACACGCTTTCAGCTTCTCACGTACATGAGCATCTCTTCCATTAATGCGTGCAGCTTGTTTGAATTGTTCATAAGCAAAGTCATACGCCGCTGCCTCATAAAAAATATCACCGTGCTTTTTGAATTGTTCAAACGCTCCAGCAAGTTTACTGTCCACCTTATCTATCTTGTTTTGGGCAAGATTATTATTGAAATCTATGTCAAGCGCTTCACGATAATACTCTAGTGCATCAATGTAATGGTCTTTCCCTTGTTCATATAAAGAATCTCCGGTATTGATGTAATTATTGAAGTCGGAAGAGCATTCGATGTGCTCTTCACTTTTTGCAATAGCAGCTTGGGCCTCTTCTCCTGTCCAATCGTCATCCGGAAATTTATCCGCAATTTCAAACGCTTTTTCATATTCCGAAATAGCCGCCTGATATGCTGCTTTGTCATAATGGTTCTTACCTTGAGCCATGTATCTTCCGTAGGATTCATCTGCACTTTTGCGTTCTTCACTTTTCAATTTTGCTAAGGCCTCTTCTGCTACTATTTTAGCATTTTCAGCACTGTGCCTTGCATAATTTGCATAGATAGAAGAAAGTAACAAAATGCCAATAATACTAGAGGTCAGCAGTATTAGTCTTCTTCTTTTTTTTCCGATTTCCTTTTCACTTTTCTTTACAAAATCCCACTCTGCTTTATTTAGCTTGCCCGCTTCTTCCAATTTTATCTTATAATTCTCCAACCATTGAATTTCCTTTGGGTTCAATAAAGTGTTGGTACTTTTATAATTATAATGGCGGTCTTTTACCAGTTTACTAATTTCCAATAAAGCGACTTCGTCTGCGGACCTTTTCTGAGAAATATGCAAGGCCAAAGTATCATGTGCCAATTCATAAGTGTCATCTTCAATCCTGAGAATCCTCGCTTTTTCTAGTCTGTTTAAACAAAAATTAATTTGTGCATTCCCAATATTTAAACTGCTGAGTTCTTCTTTTTTCAAAGGTCTTTTTGTCCCCTCTAATGTTGCAAAAGTATTGATAAATTGATTCAACGCATTGTCGGGTGTCTTGGGGAACTGTTGGTGCAATTCCCTGTCAACCTGCCCAACTTGTTTATCAAAAAAATCTGCCAACACATCATCAATAGAACCTACTTTTTCTACTAAGGCTTTTGTGAATTGTATCGCCTGTCCAGAATGATCTCCACTGCCTCTTGCTGCGACCGCTTCTTGATAAAGCCGATCTAGATATACCTGTAGATAAGACAATTGTACCCGAGAATTATCATCTGAAATGTTATCAATAATGGAATCAATCGTTTCTTCTGAATTTGTCAACGTAATGTTAAATTGGTTGGCCGTTCCGGCAATAACTTTTTGGATATTAGTATTGCTCATCGGCTCAATGCGTAACCGCTTATCGAAAAGATGGGGAATTTTTTTTTCAAAATCATTCAGCTTGGCCAGATATTCTTCCCTGATGATAAAGATGATTTTGCAATTAATATCTGCCTCATATAAGGTGGCAATATCTTCTATAAACTGGATCCGTTCTGCTTTTGTTCCAAGGACATACAGCTCTTCAAATTGGTCAAAGATAAGATAAACAGGTTTAAAGAAATCGAGATAAAGCGAGTCAACCATTTCGGTTATATCCATCGAATCTTCTAGTGGTGTTTTGGCGTGTCGTTTTAGTTCTCTTTTTAAAGCGTTATTGATATTTCCTCGATGCCGGATATATATATCAAACCAATCACTGTCTTGAAAACGATTGGCCAACCCACATTGGATAATACTGGTTTTTCCAGTACCGGATGCACCATAAACCAAAATTAACTTGGTTTCAAAGACAAGCTGATACAAGCTATCAATTTCAAGATCCCGACCAAAAAATGACTTCCGATCTTTTCTTGTGTAAGCATCCAGAAATTTAAAAGGGCTTTTGGTCGGGGTCATAGTTGCTGGATTTTACTTTTGAAAAGGTCGTTAAAAAAAGTTTCCAAATCTTCCTTGACATTAGGATAATTCTGATCGGAGATGGCAAGTTTATCAACCCTGTTATTGACAAAATTGTAATGATAAGTATCTGAATTTTTATCATAGTGAGAGAAGAAAAACAACTTCGACTTTTGCTCTCCTTTCAAAGCATTTTCATCTATAAGAAATGGGGACAGGTTCAAGAAAGTCCGGCTTTCTTCTTCCGTTTTTTGTAGCAGTACCGATTTGGCATCTGTAAAATCTGGATAAACTTCTTCTATATCCAAATAGCCCGCAGTGACATTATCTAGGATAACTTTATAGTGCCGGAAACTGGCGTCTTCATGTCTTTTTTTTACAAGATCAATTCCCTTAACCGTAGCGAGCTTATACTTTGCGCTAAATCCGAAAACGGAAAAAATGTGTCCGAGGTGTATTTCTGCCAATAAGCAATAATTCTTTAAATCTTCGGCGCCGACCGTTTCCTGTGTTGCGATAATGCGCAGGAGATTTTGCATAAAATCATGGGCTTCATTAAATGCTGTGTTGCTTTGAAATGCTTCCTGAATTTCTGCTAGTTCATCAATAAAAGAAGTCAACTTTTTTTCTTCAAAAACCTGTAATAAATATTTAATCAGTTCTAAATTTACTTTAGGTGTCGAACCACTTTCCTGAAGGAAAAAATGTTTAAAAGCATCAGGAATTTCATTGGCGAAAATATCCTTTACCTTTACGGATTCATCCCAAAGTTGGGCGAGTAAAGTAAAGACCACAAATTCTGTTATGGTATTATACGTAATGACCAGTTGTTCCAGTCTTGTATTACTAATCGTATCCAAACTTTTTTCATGAGATTGAGAATCCGCAGCAAATAACTTCCGGATCTGTTCCCCAATAGGAGAGGGCAAACTATCCATAATGGCTCGCCGTACTTTTCTAATATCCACCTTTTTACCTTTAGCAGCTTGGAATTGAATAAACTCCAGTTCGTCACTATGATCGGCCAAGGTTTCCAACAAAACTTCCGTTAGCTTTTCATTTATCGGTACATTTGTAACATTATACTTACTGCTGGAAGATTGAACTACAATTTCATTAGTGGCTTTGCTAGGCAACTTCCAATCCAATACTTTTTCATTATTTTCAGTAGTATACAATCCCCAAGGTAATTCATCCTTGTCTTTGTTCAGTTGTTCCCTACTGATGACGCCTCGGTAAATTTCAGCACTACCTTGTCCTTTTGTTTTCAAAAAAGCACTTGCCATTTCAAAAGCTTCCTTGATGGAATGTTGCTTGGCCAAGGCATCATAAAAAGTAATCGAAAAATCAGCTGCCTTCTGATCGTTTATTGGAACGGAAGTCGCGATAACTGCCGGAATACCATTTTCCAATAACAACTTTACCTGATCTTTTGTGGAGCACCCGTTTAGGAAAACAAGCTGTAAATTTTTTTGCAATTTCAATACATCGGCTATTCCGTCGGAATTGGCATCTTCTCCATGTAGCAACAATTTATCGCTTTCGGCATGACCGCCATAATGAAAAATAACCAAACGATCTTTAAATAAACTCAGGTATTTAAAAACATCGGCTGTAGTTGTCGTGGGTTCCCGAAATAATTGAAAATGCTGTTTGCTCTCTAATGGGATCAGTATTTCTGAGACTTTTTTGCGCTCCATATCCAATAAGCCCAAATGATTATCATCATTATTGGCAAATGCAAGGAATATGACGGCTTGATCCATATATGTTTGGTTTGAGGTGAATTTAAAATATCTAACTATAAATATATATGATTTTTTTGAGAAAACATGGCTCTTGCTAAATTAATGTCATAACTCGCGAAATTGTAACCTTTATGCAAGCTGGATAAGTATTTTGTATTTGATAATAAAGAATATGAAGAAATATTTTTTATGTAGGGTACCTTTTCGAATCTCATTACACTAATCTTATGTAAGCGATATTTTAAAATATAATATATTATAAATCATGTATTTTTAAA
>JAHDGC010000099.1:0-6389 GCA_020627865.1 Saprospiraceae bacterium
TCAATTATACTATCTTTTCTTTAAATGCGATACTAAGACAGGGGATAAGATTCAATCTCCGGTGAAATGGTTTGAGCAGACAATTGGGGATATTGATGTTGTTAGGTTTTAGATGCTAGATCGCTTCGCTTTTAGACTTTAGATCGTTCGCAAGGCTCACTTTTAGATGTTAGATTGTCTCGCGAGCGAGACTGTCAGACGCATACTGTCAAGCGTTGAGTATTGTTGTATTTTAAAACTCTGGTATCAGACTAGAGTTGATAAAAGTAATAAATTTTTCAATATAAGAAGCTGTTTTCAATCATTTAGAACACTATAATACCTAAACCTAGGTACTTCCCTTTTCCTTAAAAAATTGTATTGGATATTAAAGAACAAAATATTACATTTGCCTTTATGTAGATTTAATCTAAATAAAGGTAGCTACTCATGGGAACAAGCAAATCAATCAAGGAACAAAAAGGCGGTACAATCAGTCACTTCGGCAATGAAAAAATAGAAAGTCGAATGCTTGCAATGGGTGTATTGCCTGGTGCAGATATTAGGATTGTCCGCTCGGCTCCAGGAGGAGGAGCTTTTTATTTGAAAATCAACAACCAGAATATTGCTGTTCGGAGTGGTGAAGCCGATAATATTTTTGTTAAATGACTTTATCCCCAGAAAAAACAACCCATACTGTAGCGCTTCTTGGCAATCCCAATAGCGGAAAATCAAGTGTATTCAATCTTCTTACCGGCTTAAATCAAAAGACCGGTAATTTCCCTGGTGTTACTGTAGATAAAAAATATGGTCAACTTACGTTAAAGGAAGGCGATGTAAACCTCATCGACCTGCCCGGCACTTATAGTCTTCATCCGAACGCTCAGGATGAACGTATCGTTACCAGAATTTTTGCCAACCCACTTTCTTCTAATTACCCCGATGCTATAATTTATGTAGCCGATATTATGCAGCTTGAAAAACACTTGCTGCTGCTAACGCAAATCAAAGATCTGGGCTTACCTGTTTTGCTTTTGCTGAATATGGCTGACCTTGCTAAAAAAGAAGGCTTGGTATTGGATGATGATGCTTTAAGCAAACAATTCGGGATTCCTGTATTGAGTATTTCGGCACGTGAGAATACATATGGCCCCTTGATTAAGGAAAAACTATCAGCACTATTCCAACATAAAGAAAAGTCAACGCCATTTTATAAATTATCCACTAAAGAAAAAGGTTTGGTGAATGCCATTCGTTCTCTTGACCGGACAATGCCCGATTCCCCCAACTTCCAAAACAAACAATACACGGATCATCATATCATGTTGATCGCACACCATTATCAATGGCTTCCGTCTCTCAGTGAGGCAGAGCGCATTCAGTTGAGCAGTATCATTAAAGAACAAGGTTTTGAAGGGTTACGGAATCAGATCGGGGAGACGATGAGTCGTTATAATTCATTTACGCCAATTGTCAATAAATTTGTTCAACAAAATAATTCCGAAAGGGCAAATCTGACGGATAAAATAGATAATATTGTTACCCATAAATTTTTGGGGCCATTGATATTTTTCGGGATGATGTTTCTGTTGTTTCAAGCCATTTACTCTTGGGCAGGCTTACCGATGGATTTGATAGAAGGGCTTTTTTCATGGGCTGGCGAACAGGTCAGGGCAAACTTACCGGAAATTTGGTTGACAGACCTCCTTGTGGATGGCGTTATTGCTGGGCTTGGTGGCGTATTGGTCTTTATCCCCCAAATAGCCATCTTGTTTTTCTTAATTGCTTTGTTGGAAGAAGTGGGTTATATGGCAAGGGCTGTATTTATGTTTGATAGGCTGATGCAGCGATTTGGATTGAATGGGCGCAGTATTGTTGCCTTCATCTCTGGGGGAGCTTGTGCCATTCCTGCGATTATGTCTACCCGAACGATTAGTAATGAAAAAGAACGATTGTTGACCATCTTGGTGACGCCCTGGATCAGTTGTTCTGCAAGAATACCAGTATATGTTGTTTTGATTGGATTTGTCGTGCCTTCTACGGCAAGCTGGATGGGTTTTAATGCACAAGGAATGGCTTTCATGGGGCTTTATCTGTTGGGTATTGTATTTACTTTACTCGCTGCTTTTGTTTTAAAGTTTTTTATCAAAACAGAAGATAGTAGCTTCCTAATGATGGAACTTCCGATCTATAAAAAGCCTATGGCTAGGAACATTTTTCTGACAGTATGGGAAAAAGTAAAGGCATTCGTACTGGAAGCCGGCAAGGTGATTTTAGTGATTTCTATCGTCCTGTGGTTTCTGGCAAGCTACAGCATGCCTGGCCAAATGGATGCTGCAACGGAACAGGCCAATATTTTGGCTAAAGAGCAACAATTGGATCAAGATGCAACGGATAATTTGGTTGCAGCCAAACGGCTAGAAGCTTCCTTTGCTGGAAAATTCGGGAAAGCTATCGAACCGATCATCGAACCACTAGGCTATGATTGGAAAATCGGGATTGCTTTGCTGACGTCTTTTGCTGCACGCGAGGTTTTTGTTGGCACAATGGCTACGATTTACAGCATTGGCAGTGAAGAGAGCGAATTACGTATCCGAGAACGGATGGCCAAAGAAATTAACCCCAAAACACAACAGCCCGTTTACACCATAGCAACAGCACTGTCCTTATTGGTTTTTTATGTTTTTGCGATGCAATGCGTTGCCACCTTGGCCGTCGTAAGGCGGGAAACGAAAAGCTGGAAGTGGCCTATTTTGCAGTTTGTTTTTATGACGGTGTTTGCTTATTTGGCGAGTTTGTTGACCTATCAGGTTTTGGTTTGATATATGTACACTTTCTTAGCTGTCGATCACTAAAATCTATTGCCTTATAGCATTGCCTATAAAACAGATTTATCCTATTTTTAAAGTATAAATTTATTTCCAATATTGCGAAAACGTCGTAAGCATTGTTACTGATCTTGATTACCTGTTAAGCATCCATTTCCCGTTCCGATGATGGTTTCAAAATCAGTTCCTACTGGCACTTCAAATTCTGGGTTAAGGAAAACATCATTAGCTGTTTCAAAAATAACATTCGCATTTTCCGCAACTGGGGTAGCCGCAGTTATGGAATTAGAAGAGATGTAATTTCCATCAGGAATGGGGTTATCTGTAATGAGTAAATCCGCAATACAAGGGTCTTCGACAACTGAAAAAATAGCGAATGTCTGATAGCCGCCATTGTCAAAGCTATTATTGTCGCCATCTCCATTAGCCGCATTGGCATAGTATTGCACATTAGAATTGCCGGAAGCAGGGGAAGTCCAATCAAATGTCCAGCAAACGATGCCTCCTGAGATGGGTTTAGGCTCGGATTGGGTTAGCCCTAATCCCGTTCCCGTTCCTCCTGTACGAACACCTGCCCCAAGGTTGGAATATGTCCCTTGAGAGGAATGGAATCGAAAGCCTCCAAGGGCCGGCGCATTTGCATTGATGGGATCATTGATGCATAATTCTGCAGAGTAAGTTGTATTTGGAGCCACTTCTGAAGGGATGCCCGTTAAGGACATGGAACCGGGGTTTCCATTTCCGTGACAGTTACTACAGGCCGTATTGTTGTTCCTACCATCAGGGGAAAAGCTGGTGTTGGTATTCCAAACGAAAAGCAAGAAAAGACCTGCTAGGAATGATGTTATGGTTTGTAATTTCATTTTCTTATGTTTAATCTTCATAAAAAACATCCAGAGATTTTATCTCTGACAATGACATGTCGTTCCAACGGAACTCGTATAGTGTAATAACTAAGAAGTTACATCAGATTTTTGTAAGAATTTCATCCACAAAATATCAGTCGCTCTTTTCTTTCATTTTTTGCCTAGCGGAAACACCACACTCTCCAATATAGGCTTTAAAATCGGCTCCAAGTTGTACTTCAAATTCAGTATCCAACAAAATACTTTCGCCAGCCTTAAAATCAACTGTTTTACCGGTTTCAATAATTACTGTTCCGCTGGTCGTTACGGTATTAATGGCTTCCACAAGTTGCAAGTTTGTAGGATTACCGGATATAACAATATGGTCAACACAAACTGGACAATTATCTCTAATGTTCAAAATAACCTTACCAATGAAGCCACAATTTCCGACATCAAAATATAAGGTATTAGTGCTACTGCCTGCTGGCCTTTCGTAATAAACAAAGGTATTTGTTGCCGCATCATAATCCCCTAGAGGAATTGTTAAGGATTCATCTCCGTACCAAACTGAACTTGGTAAAATTGTCATTGTGCTGAGGTCTGCATTTTCACTCATCAGTATATTTGGAATATTGGAGCTACAATCCGCTGATACTTCCGTCGCCATTACGCCACTATTCATCACTCCGGAAAGGGTTCCAGCTAAGGTATCTACAATATTAAATGCACTAGCATCATCCTGAATAAGGCCTGTGTTGTTTATATCGTTTGTATAGGTGTAAGAACCCGCCGTCATTTTTAGAATCGCATCATTCAGGAAGTTGCCTGTATTGTAAAGCTCCCCGGATACATCAATCAAGGCACAATCCAGATTAGAAAGGCCATTTGCTGCCAAAGCATCGTTTTGCAAAGCCGATCCTGTTGTATTTTGAATGGTAATCATACCATTATTTTGGTTTATTAAGGTACCACTGTCATCATTCATCAAGCCAATTTTTCCAATACTGCCCCCCATTCCGTTTAGGCCAATATTGATCATACCACTGTTGGTCATGTCACAGGAATTTTGCGTTCCGATACCATTTGTAAAAGCATTTCCTATGGTATTATCAATATGAATTACACCAGATTCTTCATTGACAAAAACCATCCCCGGATAGCCATTTCGGATACCATTATCAGAAGCTCCATTGATAGTAATGGTTCCTGAGTTTCCGAAGTCGCTTGCATTGTAGATGGCATGTGATCCGATATGGGCAGGGTTGCCATCTCCGATTGTTATGGAACCTGCATTGAGGATACCCGATGCCGCAGAGGAATTGTTGATGCCTCGATGTGTATTATTGATAACAATAGACCCACCATTATTGATAGAACTATTTGAACTTAACAAAATGGCATTCGCATTGATCGGCACACCGTTGACTTCAAGCATCCCTGTAGTCGTACTCGTGTAGGAAGTGTTAAACCATTGTACACCGTTCGCACCAATCTGTGTTCGATCGCCTTGCCCAACAGTAATTCGCCCAGAATTTGTAACCGTACAATTGCTAAAGTAGATGCCATTTCCACCAATTTTTCCAGTTGTCATTGCATTATTTATAACAATAATATTTCCATTAGGGCCATTATCAATTGTACAATCAGAAGCACTTAAAGCATGGGACAGAAGATAGCCGGTATTATTTGGATCATTAATGGTAATAGTGCCATCATTATCCAAGGTTGCATCCATCAGCATAAGGCCATTATCACTGCCAAGGGTCAAAATTTCGTAATCCGTAATCGTAATGTTACCGCTATTTACTAGAGTACTTTTCGGGTTCATTAAAATGCCATAATTGTCTACATTCCCGATGAGGACAGAGCCACCATTGAGATTGTGAAAAACACTAGAATCTCGGCAATGGATAGCAGCTTCGGTCATTACATTGATCCCATTTTGGGCAATGAAAATATGGCCACCATCATTGATTAAAGAATCACAGCAGGTGTCGTTTCCGTTTTTGAAAGGTTCTGCGTCGTAGATGTTGTCGATGCGTAGGGTAGCGCCGTCATTATTTTCAAAGACACCTTCGTTTTGGATGCCGTAGTCGTCGCTGTTTCCTGTTCCGATAACGTTAATTTGCCCGATATTGAGTTGACTCATTGCTCCTTCATTAACAATTTTTCCAGTATTATAAATAGCCGTTTCTCGCGTGTCATCAATGTTAAAAATAGCGCCACTTTGATTAGCGAAAATACCAGGTGCCACGTTTCTGATTCCCCGCCCTGTTGCATTTCTAATGTTAAGCAGAGCACCATTACTGTTGTAAATATTACCATCATTGACAATACCGTCATCAAAATTACCACCGTCTCCAATAGTTGGCGAATCTATTGTTCCTTGTAGTCCGATATTAAGTTGTGTTCCCACACCGGAGTTCGTTATCGTTGCATCAGGATCACAGCGGATACCATCATTATTTGTAAAATCAATGTTAAAAATACCGCCATTAAGGTTGTTTAATGTACCGTTATTGTCTATCCACATACCGGCAGTGCCCCGAATTGTTCCACCACTTTGGGCAATTTGAATTAAACCTCCATCATTGTTAAAAGTACCCGGATTACCATTACCTACTCTAATCGCTTCACTACCGGTATTCTCTATAGTAATCAGCCCCGTATTGTTGAATAATGCCGTTTCATTGTGGCCAAGAATACCTTGCAGCCGCATACCGTCAATGTGTAT
>JAHDGC010000099.1:6489-13899 GCA_020627865.1 Saprospiraceae bacterium
GAATCCCAGGCTCATCAATGTGCAAACTTCTTATCGTGGGGTTTACATCTAAGGTAATGTCCACTGAGGTTTCGATGAGAATGTCAGCGGTATCTGTAGGAACTTGGCCCGTGCTCCAATTCGTCGGATCATTCCAATTTCCGGTAGTGCCACCTATCCAAGATATTTGTGCGGAAGCGGAGCATGTGCATATAATCAAGAAAAAAAGAAAGGAAACAATAATAGGCAAATTCCAACGAACTATTTCTAGATTAGACATATCAGTTTTACAATTAGGAAAGTGATAAAATAATATTGAAGAAATCGTCCATTAAATAAAATTATCGTAACAGCGGTTACGGTAATCGCTGTTACGATAAATATATCGAGTAGATTTTGATTAATGGATTTTATGTTTTCTACCTATTGCTTCTAAAAAGAAGTATTTATGTTCGGTCAATAAATAACTAAGATGATTCACAACTAATCATTCCCATTCAAAACTACCCGCTCCTCATAAAGCTGCCCATCTGCTTGGATACTGATATTATATATCCCATTTGATAAATGACCAAAATCAAATTTTTGCTCAAAAGTACCTTTCAGGTTTTCTTGGTTCAAAACTACAACCTCGTTACCCATGTAATCCGTAACCCGCAATAGTAAATCCTGCATTCCCTTTTTATGGAATTTCAGATAAATTAGATTCGTATTTGGATCTTTGTGCACAAAAAATACGATCTCATCTGGATTGCCAAGAATTTGTGTGGCATTATCACTCATCCGAGATGAAACGGGTGTTCCTGTACAAGGGATAATGGTAGCCAAAAAGTTGGAACCAAGCGCTACCTCAAAAGCTGGTTTCAAGTCGATTTCCACGCCTGCAACAAAATTCACATTAGAACCTGCCTCCACTACTTTAGAAGACTCTATATACATTTTTGCAGAATAGGTTTGTGACAAAGCCGGATTATGTGGGATATCAAGGCTATCTACTGTACACTCATTAGCAGCAATCCCCAATCCACGACATTGACAATAGGCATCATACATGTCATCTGAAGTATTCGCATCTCCATCGTCGCATGGTGTTCCTTTCTCTGGACATTCTTGCGCTTCGAAAGAGATTTCACTCAGCCCTGCACAAGCTCCATTATCCCATGTAGATAATATTGTAATCAAGACATACTGCGCCCCAATACCATTGAGCGCGGCTCCGACTACTCCGGCATAATCATTTGCACCAGAAGCTTCTGGCATTTGAAAAGAACCTAGCTCTATCCAAGTTTCTCCATCAATGGAATAATCCAGCACAAAATCACGAATCCCTGCACCTGTATTCCCTACAACATTATAATTCCACAACATGGCGCTGTTAATTTGGTACACTTGCCCGAAGTCATAAGATATCCAATGAGAAACGCCACGCTGAGGATTCGGGTTTTCACTTGGCGTACAGGATAACCAACTGTTGTTTTGTGTATTGCTATGCTCATCGGTATAGGAACAAGCCTCATTCGGAGTATAGGTTTCCAGTTCTGTACAATCCCCCCCTGGACAAGGTGTTCCTGCACAGACACAGTCCGTAATCATATCATTGTAAGTAGAAGCATCTTTATCATCACAGGCCGTTCCATCTGGTAAACAAGCCATTTCACATTCATAATTATATAAATAGCGTAAAGGGATTACCTTCCATTCATTGTCCCGTGCAAACGGTGTTTTCCAGTAGACATGGAACCGACTTGTATTGGTATTCTCCTTAAAGTGTAACTCAATATAATAATACTGTCCAGCAACGAGCGTAATCGGATTAGAAGTCTGTTCTTCATGCTCTGTATGCTCAAAAATACCATTACTATTTACCGTATAGGCAATTTCCTGCGCGTTAAAAACTTCCTCATCCGTACTTAAAAGTAGTCTTGCCCGATCATCTGCTGTGATATTGAAGCTGTATTCTCCCGTTTGTGGAACCGTCAGAAATGCTTTTACCAATTTCCCGATGCTATCTCCTGATGAAATGGCATTGTATTGTCCAAAATGACCATACTTTCCTAGGAATTCTACGGAATCTGGTATTAGTGGATAGGTTGGCAGATTATATAAGTTTTCCAGACCACTACCTGGCACATCGAACCAAGTCATCACCTGAATTTCTCCCTGATCGCCTACACATCCCAATGCAGATTCTTCTCTTCCGAAACAATTACACGAGCCATCTTCCTTGTCATTCACACTATTCGGATTTCCATCATCACAGGGTGTTCCCGCTGGAGGACATAAATCCTCACAAAGCATTTCATAAACATGGTTAACCGGAATAATTTGCCAGGCAGAGTCGGCCATCGTTGGAGTATGCCAGTATAAATAAGCATGATCCGCACCTGTGACTTCCTTTTCGTGCAGCTCAAAATAATAGTAAGTATTTTCTTGAAGCGTTACCATATCGCTTGTTTGCTCTGGATATTTATAATATTCTGTTCGGCCTGTCGCTCCACCAACAACAATAACAGTATCCATATTCACAGGATCATCATTCGTACTGAGATAAAAAATAGCCCTGTCATCTGCCGTTACATTAAATTGATAATCTCCAGAAGTGGGTACCGTGAAAAAGCCTTTCAACACACCGGCTACATAGTCATTAAATCTATAAGGAGAAGCTGCATTCGTAACATAAATTGAACCACTAGGAGCCTGTGGGTAATAAGCATGCGAATATAAATGCTGCAAATCGTATCGCTCTACATCATTCCAATAGTCCCACTTGAGTTTTCCTTGCGGCCCAATGCAAGCGTTTGTTGTTGCAGGCGGTATCGTTTGGCTCCAAGCCATAACGGATACAGCACAACATAACAATATAAATGCAAATCTTAAGATCGCTGCATTCTTAAATTTAGGAGTTGTATATATTCGAGGTATCATGAGCAATTTTTAAGAAATTGAACGTAGCATCGTAATTTTTACGACGTTTTTATTTTTGAATAATTCTACAATAAAAAACCAATTGGCGGTGTCGTTGATCCTACGGAATAGAAGTTTCCGATATTAGGCAATACAAATGGAATATCTCCATCAGAAACACCGAACCAAGAAATCAATTCTGCAAAGTATTCGTCAGCAGAAGTTGTTGGGATCAATTTTCCACGACTGGAAACGCTCAATGGATTTCCATCAACATATAAATCTGGATAATTACCGTAAATTTCTTTGCCCTTTACATTTCCCCCCATGACCATCTGGTGTCCCCCCCAAGCATGATCCGAGCCGTTGCCATTAGAGGTAAGGGTTCTTCCAAAATCCGAAATGGAGAATGTTACCACATCGTTTTCCATGCCCAACTCCTCTAGGACAGCATAAAATTCAGACAAGGCATTACTAACCTCTCCAAGCAACTCGGAATGTCTCGCAAAATTATTATGGTTATCATATCCACTATGGCTAACAAAGAAAATCTGGCGACTCATACCAAGCGTGTTTCTTGCCGCCAATGTTTTGGCAACCATCTGAAAATCCCGAGAAATACCCGTATCGGAAAATTGGGTTACAAACGGAGGAACAGCTCCAATAGCTTGCTCAAAAAACTTGCTGGATTCTATGGAATTGGCCGTTAAGTTCGCGATAGTTTCTTTAAAAATATTTTGGTATGATTGCGTAAACATGTCATCCGCAGCTGAATCCCTTAACAAATTCAGATAACCGGAATTGTTGTATCCTGTTGATAAAGGATCAACCAATAAGGCGCCATTACCAGAATTAGAAATAGAATATTCTAGAATAGAATTGCTGGATTGGAAGATATTTTTCCCTTCCAGAGAAATATTCATGGAAATTGTCGGATTTTCATTCATCGAACTCAGCAACTCTGCCGTACGACCGCCCCAACCCAAGGAGGAGGAATCCTGAGGTAGAGAAGTTTGCCATTGTTCTTTCTGGTCAGAATGAGAATACAACCGTTGCGGACGCTGCTTGTTTCCATATTCATCCGAATTGGCAATTGGCTCTACTAAGGTTCCTATATTCGCTATAAAAGCAAGTTTTTCATTTTCAAACAACTGCTGAACGGGGCCCATACTCGGATTCAGTCCGAACTCCTTTCCTAGCGGTGTAATCGGATTAAGCGGTAATATATCCGCTTGCGGAATAGCCAAGTCGGTTCTTGTCGCCAAATATTCCTGATATTCTGCGTTCCCTCTTGGAATCAGCATATTAAAAGAATCATTGCCTCCATTCAACAATAAACACACCAAAGCTTTTTTTCCTGAAGTCAGTGTCCCTGGCATACTTAATGTATTCGCTTTGCAAAGATGCACCAGTGTAGAAAATATAGTAGTTGTACTCATTGCAGCACAGGTACTATGTTTCAGGAAACTGCGGCGAGAAAAATGTCTTTTTTTCATTATAGTAATTTTGTGATTATCTTTGAATTAAATAATCCGGTGAATACATAATTAAAAATAACGCTATCCGTACACGAACGTCAGCTTGCTCCGCCGGAACCTGCTTCACTGTATTTATAATCGTCTGTAAAGTATTTTCTTTCAGTTGGCCAGCCGCCATAATAAGATTCAGGCGTTCAACCATATCATCTACCAGATTATCATCCGCAGCCATCGTTATCTCATCCGTCAGTTCAAGGTAAGCTTCTTTATCCCTGTGATAAACTTCATCTGGAAATAAATCTGCGTAATCAAACAAATCATCATCATCTTTCAACCAACGATTTAACATACTACCATAAGCAATAGAAGTCCTAGAATCCGTAATCTGAAATTCAGGAGCAACTTTCCCTGCCTGTTCCACCGAGCCAATAGGTTGATAGTCTGGAAGGAAGAAATTGAAAACAGAAGGTGAGGAAAGTGGTCGTTGCTCTAAAAGATCTTTCGTAATATTCATATCATCGCGATAAATGCCGCTGCCATTCCGAACATAGGCATTGAAGGCTCTAGACAATTGAAAATGCCTCAACATGGGTTCCCGCAACTTTCCAGAATAGGGATCATCATCGAAATTACAACTTCTTGCTTCTTCATCTAATAAAATCGCTTTTATCATGGCGCCAAGGTTTCCACGCGTTCCCGTTCCATCATCATTGAAAACACTTGTAACCCTAGAAATATAATCTGGAGAAGGGTTCGATTTTACCAACCTCTGGATTAGGCGAATGGCCATGAAAGGGCCAACATTGGGATGGTTAAAAAGATTATCAAAGGCATCCGCCAAATCCGCATTACCATTTACTGGATTCCGATTCGGCACAACGAAACCATTCAGTAAGTGTTTTTCTCCTGGCTCATGCGCATCATTAAACATAACCATTGGAGTCGTCAAACTTTCTTCAGAAATCGGGTTCCGTATACCAAAGAAGATAGCATCGCCCCAAGAAAGGCCTGTAAATATTCTGGCAAATTCTGCGATATCGGTTTCGTCATATGTTTCGATATAAGTACCCGTATTGGGGTCGATCTTCCTTGAACCATCTTGGTTGAGTTCATATAAACCGATAGAAAATAATTGCATGATTTCCCTCGCATAATTTTCATCAGGGAAAACATTATTATCTATATCTGTTTTTGGATTATTCAGGTGGGTTAGATATAGCCCCATGCCCGGATGCAAGGAAACCTTTTCCAACAAATCACGATAATTTCCAAAAGCATTTTCCAACAACATGTCATAATAATCTCCCAACAAACGAGGATAGTCATCCAAATCCGGATCTTCAGAAATGACAAAGATTTCGCTCAACGCAAGCGCGACACGATTCCTCAAAATATCCGGAGATTCAATCATATACTTTGTCCAAGAGAAATAAAAATGCTTATCACCCAACTCAAATTCACTCGGGATACCACCATAAAAATTTATGGAGTCTATAGCCATCTGATAAAGCATATCAATATCGTCTTTCATTTTGAAAGATGGTGGCATGGCCATTTGTTGGTCGATCCAATCGCTGAAACTCATTTCTGAAGTCGCCAGAATGGTTTCATAATCTGCTCCAAAAGAAGCTTGAGCCAAGAAGCGGGAGGTAGCATTCAGATTTGGTAACATTCCGTTTCCGTTAATGGTATTTTCTCCCACTTCTCCCGATTCGGAGCTACTGGAATTAACATTAATATTGGAATAGTTACCTCCGCTTCCTAATATGATTGGCTCTTGCCCCATGACAGGAATAGCCATCATACACAGAGAACTAAAAACAATAATGCGAATTATGGTTTTCATATCTGGTTAGTTAAATATAGGCACACAAAGCCTGTTGATAAAGAAAAACTAAATTGTCTGGGTTAAAACTCTCTGTAAAATACAACTACAAGAATAGCATGAGTTTTATCTGGGTTGAATAAAAAAGTAGTATTCACAGATCAAAGATAATATTTTTGTATTATATAAAAAAAATTATCAATAAGATTTATAAGAGAAGAGTTTAATTTATTTTGCTGGAGAAGGGCTGAGAGAAAATAAAATATCAAAAATCCTGCCTGAATACAAAAGAAAATCTCTAGTCAAAGTTCCATTCCATCCAATCATTCCCCTCTTCAGGTTTATAGGTAGCCTTGGTATGGATGCGTTGTTTTTGTCGCTCAATGATAAGTCTGGCTAATGCAACATTTGCGGATTCATGATGCGCAGGAGATAGAACCGCATTTACTTTCTGCTCTGCAATATCAAGTCGATACATGAGGCTCAATAAAAAATCAAGCTTGTATTCGATGAGATAAGCAACGTGATCTGCTAAGATATTGAAAAGTTCTTCATCCGAGAAAGATTGCCCTTTAAAGTCCAGATCAAAATCGCGGGCAATAAGGGCCGTCGCAGCTTCTGTAATATTCTTGCTCATGATACAAATATACAAAAAAATGAGCTATCACCATGCAAATCATGGGTAGCTCGGGGGTTTTCATAGCAATATCTTCTTTAGAAGGAAAAGATATATAGTTAGGTTACGTATGCTATACGCTCCTTTATTTTCAGCAAAGAAAGACCATTCAACGTGTTACCACAAATGAAAAAGTCTACATAAACAACAATGTATAATTAGAAGGAAATAGGCAACCGCTTTTATCAAATAGATACGGGTTGTTGTGTGCATGTTCTGGATAAGCTTGTTAAATTAGGCCATAGTTCTTCGGTTTGTTATAAAATTTTACTATTTCATTTATAACATCTAATTTCAGTAAAAAAAATTAAAATAAATGTGAATACAAGGTTAAGGTTAGTTAATGGAAGGTTAATACAGGGACTTTATTGAACAATTTTGGGATAACAAGCCGCTTTCAGAAAAGATTATGTTAAATAAATTCTTGATTACCAAAAAAAAACCTGTAGAGACGCAATGCATTGCGTCTCTACAGGTTTTTTTAAAATAATTTCTGTGGGCGATGAGAGATTCGAACTCCCGACCCCCTCGGTGTAAACGAGGTGCTC
>JAHDGC010000100.1 GCA_020627865.1 Saprospiraceae bacterium
ACGAGCATGTTTTTATGGTGGGGCCTATTAACTTGACCCTCAACAAGGGAGAACTAATTTTCATTACGGGCGGTAATGGTTCTGGCAAATCAACTTTCTTGAAACTTTTAACGCAATTGTATACACCGCAAACTGGGCAGATCGTAATTGATACAGATTTACCCGGGGTAACAGAAAAAGTCGTTATTCCCGAAAACTACCAACAATATCGGAACCTGTTCTCTACTATTTTTACAGACTTCCATCTTTTTGATAAGATTTATGGGGTGGAACGGGTTAATGCCGGTGTCGTAAACAAGTTGTTAAAAAATATGGATTTATCGGATCGTAAGACAAAATTTAAGGAAGGGGGATTCACGAATATCAATTTATCTAGTGGTCAGAAAAAACGACTGGCATTGACTACGAGTATTATTGAAGATAAGCCAATATATATTTTTGATGAAGTGGCCTCTGATCTTGACCCAGATTTCAGGGATAAATATTATTACGAGTTGTTGCTGGAATTAAAAGGCCGAAACAAAACCGTGATTGTCGTTTCCCATGATCGCCATTACTGGACGGTACCGGATAGATTACTGGAAATGGATAACGGACAGATTCGGGAATTGTCGAGGGAAGAAATTGATACTTTATTAGCATTAAATAATTAGAAAAACCTAAACAGCAACATATGGAATTTACCGAAGAAGAAATTCTATGGGCGGATAAAGTTTTAGAGGAAGAAAACATCGTTCGGCGTTCTTACTGGATGGAAGTACTGGTTGGGGTGATGATCTTAACCATGGTCTTGATTTATTTCGCCAGGCATTTTTATATCATTGTTCCGGCAGGTCATAAAGGGGCTTTGTTTAGTCCCTTTCGGGGAGGAACCCAACTAGATGGTGTTTATTATGAAGAGGGATTCGGCCTCAAATTGCCTTGGGACGAAGTCATATTGTATGATACCCGTATTCTGGAACACCAAGATACCATCACTGCACTGACAGAAGATGGCCTTGAGGTAGAGGCAGAAATCTCTTACCGATATTTTCCAGACTATAACAGGATTGGTTATCTACACCGAGAGTTAGGGCCGGACTATCTGCAAAGCATTTTAGTGCCACATCTTACCTCAATTACACGTGATGTCGTCAGCCATTATAGAGTAGATAGACTTTATTCCACTAACCGGGATTCTATCCAGATAGATATGACGCAGCGTAGCCAACAAAATATTACAGATAACTATCCGATAAGTATTATAGATGTTGTGGTTAGGAATATTGTTTTACCAGATAAGGTAAAGGATGCCATATCGGAAAAATTGATCCGAGAGCAAAAAATGCTAGAGTATGATTTCCGGTTGGAACTGGAGGAAAAGGAAACACAGCGGAAATTAATTGAAGCTAGAGGCGTTAGACTTTTTAGAGATACCTCCGACTTGGATATTCTGCAATGGGAAGGGATAAAGGCCACAAAGGATCTGGCTAAATCTCCGAATGCTAAAGTTGTTGTTATCGGAACGGGTAGTGAAGATCTCCCTATTATTTTAGGCGGGAACTAAATAGATTTATGTTTTCGGCTACTTGTTGTTATGATTGTGAGCTGCCGAAATACAATTGTTTAACAAAATTTTTCATTTTTAATTTCATAACTTTTTAATTATGACACAAGTACTAGAAGAGACTATTGCCAGAACGGCTTCAACGGCTAGTCTTAAAAAAGAAGCAGATGCGATTACTACACGCAGAACACTTTATGCTGGTGGTATCGGACTGTTGCCATTCCCACTAATTGATGTTGCTGCTATACTTGGCGTGCAGGTTATCATGATTCGAGATATTGCCAAGGTCTATGATGTTGACTTTAAGGAAGAAAGGGTAAGGGCACTTATCTCTACACTTATAGGAAGTTTAGGGACAATGGGCGTAATGAGTGGGGTTAAAGCTATTCCTGTTGTTGGCAGCATTATAGGGGGCTTTACAACTTCTCTGACCGGAGCAGCGACTACCTATGCCTTAGGAAAAGTCTTTACACAGCACTTCGATCAAGGAGGGACGTTGTTAAACTTTGACCCGGTTAAATCTAGAAAATATTTTCAGGAAGCCTACGAGGAAGGTAAATTATATGTGGAAGACCTCTCTGAAACGGATGAAGAAGTCAAGACAAAGTCTAGTCTCGGAGGTCTTTTCGGAAGAAAGAAAAAAGAAGATATTGCAGAACTCAAGAGAGAGAATAGTGAACTGAAAGAAATGATGATTAAGCTACAGCAGTCTGTAGATGCCTTGAGAAAAGATAAATAATGTCAACGTGAAAAGTTTGTTATACCTAGCGGGGCTTAGTAGACATAATCTGCAAAGGTTAACGAACTTTTCGCTTGTTATCAATACCTAAACTTATTTTATCAAGATGGCAAGTGTGCAACAACATATCGGTCTCGTTGATGAGGCCAACAAGATTACGAAACGAAAAACCATTTATGCCGCTGGAGCCGGGTTGATTCCATTTCCAATTCTGGATGCGGCAACTTTAATGGCGATTCAATTGACCATGATCCGTGGTATTGGAAATTTATACGGCATTCCATTTAAAGAGCACTTGGTCAAACCAATTATCGGCAGTCTGGCAGGAAGCTTTGGCTCTGTAGGCTTGGTCAAACTGGTGCCAGGGTGGGGAACGGTATTCGGAAGTACGGCCACGATACTATCTGGGGCTGCAACGACCTATGCGCTAGGAAGGGTTTTTACCAACCATTTTGACCAAGGGGGCACCCTGCTGAATTTTGACCCTGTTAAATCTAGGGCATACTTCCAGAAAGAATTTGAAGATGGCCGGGTTTTTCTATCAAAGCAAGATATTCCACTTAGTGCCGCAGAGCAGGAAGAAGAGAGATATTTACTTCAAGAGAATCGAAGATTGCGGATGGCTGTCGTTGATCTTGAAGTCGAAATTGAATACTTGGAAGGGAAAGCATCCTCTGATAATGTTAATAAGAAGTTGGTGGTCAAAGAGCATAAAAAATAAACTATCATGATTGCATTTATATTGGTTTGCATTTACCTGATATTTTGCTTTCTCGTAGCCTATATTGGGCGCGATGCATTTATGGGATTCTTCGGGGTGTTTATACTCAGTATTCTAATTACACCGATACTAGCAGCGATATTGATTATTTTAGTCAGGCCCAAACCAGAACGGAAAAAACAACCAGATAATTATTCTAAATTTTAATGGGTTTTAACTCCCGAGTTGTTTAGGAAACTTTAAGAAAAAATAAATAGTATAGATACTTTATTGTTTGTATAAGCATATACAGTAGAACATATGCAACATGCAAACACGGTACTGTATTGTGTGTGTTGAAGCACTTTAAATTCACATCAAAATGAAAAAAATACTATTGCTCATAGGATTCCTGATAGGCTGGATGCATCCCTATTGCCAGACGGATACGACTGCGGTTCGTAAAAGTCCATGGAAAGCAAGCCTTACTTTAGGGTTGAATTACAACCTGACCAAGCTGAATAATCCTCCTGTTGGTTACGGGATAAATCAAGCGGGAGGAAATATACTGTTAAATATTGCACTCAAGTATGGAAAACCCAAGTCGTTTTTCAATAATACCATCGACTGGCGGTTCGGATTATTGCGGCTGGGTTCCGGGCCGTTAGAGGCTGGTTCTTCCCAACGGCTGCCCTATCAAAAAACATTGGATCGCCTCAAGGTAACTTCTATGTATGGATACCGAGTGGCTAGGGATTCCTCCGTTGCACTATTGACCGGCTTTGATTTATTCAGTCAGGTTACACCTTCTTTCAAGGATGCAAATGGAGCCTTGCCCGGACAATTTGTTCGGGACATCAGAAACTCATCTGAGGAGAACCCTATCCAATCCCGTTTTTTTTCTCCAACCCATCTGTTGGCTTATGTCGGTATTGGATATGAACCCATCCCAAATTTATTCATCGGTTTTGCGCCGGCTGCCTACAAAGCTATTCTAGTGTTGGATGAGAATGTAGCCAGTTTGGTCGGGAGAGTAGATGCGGAGGGCTTACCGGAAGCAACGGTGCATGGAAACCCTGTTGACATTGTAAATGGTGCGCCAGTATTTAAAAAAGCCTTTAACCAGTTTGGCTCCTACTTGCTGCTCATATACAATGACGACTATTGGAAAAAGCGAATCAGCGTCAGCTCAACACTTGACCTTTATGCCAATTACTTGGAAAATTTTGGGAAGATAGATGTATGGTGGAGGAGCCAACTCAACCTCAATATTGTAAAGGGACTCAGCTTGTCTTATCTCGTTGATCTGTTTTATGATTATGATATTCTGGTGGCCCTTACAGATGATGATGTGCCGGGTGGTTTTACAGGAGAGCTAGGCAGGAAGGTTGCGCTGGAACGACAGTTTATGCTTCAGTATAAAGTTAGTTTCTGATTATAATATAAAAATGAGTTCCATAGGAACGACATATCATTGCCCTGTCTGCGTGGCCCTGTCTGCGTGGCTTGCCAGGCAGGTTGCCAGGCAGGTTGCCAGGCAGGTTGCCAGGCAGGCAGAAACGTGAGTGTCTGGAACGTTTGTAGGAAAATAATAATTATAAAGAATTTTTGTTACAGTGCAATAATAAAACAATAAATTTAGATGTCCTCTATAGTTGTAAAAAAAAGCGAAGAACGCAAAGTAAAAGTCGATAAAATTATACGGCAGCGGATGTTGTATGCTGCTGGCATGGGGCTGATCCCTTTTCCGGTGATAGATGCTGCGGGTGTACTTAGTATCCAATTGCTGATGTTGAAAGATATTTCTAGAGTATATCGAACCCCTTTCACTCCTCATGTTGCTAAGGCATTAGTGGCCTCATTGGTCGGTGGCCTCGGGACACTAGGCGCCGTAAAACTAGTGCCCGGAATTGGTACGGTACTAGGAGGTGCAACGGTGGCGGTATCTTCTGCGGCAGCAACTTATGCCATTGGTAAAGTATTCGCTACCCATTTTGATCAGGGTGGAACAATGCTTGATTTTGATCCCGTTGCAACGCGCAAATATTTTGAAGAACTATTCCGAGAAGGACAACTAGAAACAGAGCGATTACAAAAAAAGGAGAAAAAAAATAAAGTCTGGAAAAAAGGCGATACGGTAAAGGCTGCAACAACTGGTGGTATAGTTACAAATAATGAAGAACGAAAAAAACAATTGGATCCTGCAGCGATCAGTCGCATAGAACGCAGAGAGTTGCTTCTGGATGAACGCCGGAAAGTTTATCGAAAAAATCAGAGAATAACCAACCTGAAAAAATGGTTGAAACGGTCTGTATTTTTAATCCTGTTCGTGCCTATCGGATATTTATTGTTTGAACACTTTAGGTCAAAAGATGACTTAGATACTTCTACAGAACTAGACCTGTACATCGAGGAAACCCTCGCGAAGAAAATTCAATTAGACCCTGTTGAAGAACTAGATTCCTTGATGATTAACAAAGTACTCGAATTTCCTAAAAATGCTACCGAAAGTGTCATCGCCAGATATATAAGTAGTCCAGAGGCGACCTATCCTAAAAGATTTGCCTTGAGTGCAGTTCGCTTCGTGAACAATTCTGTTTCTCTGAGTTCTGGGGGAGAAGAGCAACTATCTAACATTGCTTTTTTGATGAAAATGTATCCAGATTTGACCGTCAATCTTTATGGCCACTCTTCTTCAATAGGGCCGAAATTTAGCAGACAAAAAATAGGAAGGAGACGGGCACGCATGCTGAAAGATATTTTTATTAAAAATGGTATTTCTGCTTTTCGACTAACTGGAAATTATATTGAAAAATCGGATGATGTACACGATGAGTATTGGGGGGCTGAAATTGTGCTTGATGTATCAACTAAAGAAGATAATGTATTGGTTGAGCCTCCTGAAATTATAGGGGATGCGGTAGGTCAGGTAAAGGGTATTTTGAGCTGGACAAAATCACAAATCCTTCCGGAATCTACAGATACAGATGTGGAGGAAACAGAGGAATTCCCGGAACCTGAAGATAATAATGCCATAGAAAAGAAAACGAATAAAATAAAAGAAGACTTCCCCGAGATTGTCGAATCGAAAGGCAAAAATGATTTACAGTCAAGGGATTCATACCTGTATTCAGATAGATCATTATTGTCACTGAAAGAAAGTGTATCCAATAAAGATGTGACTGCACATGATGATATAAATAAGAAGTTCGATGCAACGGAAGAAGCACCGCTAGAAAAAACAGAAACGGAGAAAGAGGAAAAAACGGAAACAGAAATTGAGCAAAAACCAGAAGAAGAGAATGCCGATACAGAAGAACCGAAAACCGAAGAAGAACCAAAGGAGGAATCAGAAGAAAACTTATTTTCTAGCGGAACCACCGAGGCCATCATGTCGAATTATGTGAATTCGTCAAGAGCTGTTTTCCCAAAAGTATTTTCCATGAGCCAAGTGCGATTTGCAGGAGAAGCTACAGATTTAAATGCCGCCGCAAAAGAACAAATTGCCAATTTAGCGAAACTGATGGATATGCATCCAAAAATGAAGGTAAATGTTTATGCCCTGATCCCGGGGAAATATTCAGAAGATAATATTGAAAAAGAATATTACAAATGGATGGAAATTGGGAAAAAACGTGCAAAAAATGTTAAAAAACAGTTTGGTAAGCAAGGCATTTCAGGTGCTAGGGTCAGAATTAAGACCAGAAGAATTGGGCAATCCGTAGATGCAAGCATGTGGGGGATGGACATTGAAATTAAAAATAACTAGATAATAATAGTAATTATGAATCAGGTTGAAAAATCAAAAACTTATTTCCCATTAACACAAAATCAAAAAACGATTTGGTTGGACACCCTATTGTTAGAAGATAAGGCAACTTATGTTATTGGAGGCGCTGCAATATTTGATTTGGATTTAAATATTGCCGCCTTCGAAAAGGCAATCCAACAAATTTTAGCAGAGACAGATACCTTGGGCATTTCAATAGTGTTGGAGCAGGATAAACCTGTTCAAAGTATTACGCCACAACATAATTATGTCTTACCATTTTTTGATTTTTCAAACAAACCGTATCCGGAATATTTCTGTAGGGAATGGATCAATAAACAACAGGAATTGCCTTTCGATATTGAGCATCCGCCACTGTATCAATTTGCTGTACTGAAAGCAAGCAAAACGCGTTTTTTCTTCATGATAAAAATTCATCACCTCATCTTGGACGCTTGGGGAGGCAATTTGCTGGTTCTTAAAATAGATGAATATTATGCCAAGCTGGTTGCTGGGGAAAAGATGCAAGACGGGGCACAAGTTCCTAGGTTTCGGGATTCTGTATCGCAGGAAAATAAATACAAGGATTCCGAAAACTATACGCTGGATAAAAATTACTGGATCAATAAATTTTCAACCTTACCGGCTAGACTATTGGATAAGAAGAAAAACCTTGCATCGGGTAATCGGGAACGGAAAAAAACATGGCCTATTCCCGAAGCACTACAGCATGAGATGGAAGGCCTAGCGGAACGACTAAACACTTCGTTGCCGCGCATATGGATGGGAGTGATAGCTGCTTATTTTTATAAAACAACCCAAAAAGAAGATTTGTGTTTTGGCTTACCTGTTACGAACCGATATGGGGAAGTTGAAAAAAATACAATAGGTCAATTTACCGGGGTCGTTCCCTTATTGTTGAAGCCAAGTTCTGAAATGACCTTCGAGGAACTCTTGCAACACATCAGTAAAACACGCCGGAGTGACTGGCCGCACCAACGCTTTTCCGTTGGTAGCCTGATCCATGAATTACGCGATTCTTTCAATAATGTCCAATCGCTTTATGACATTTCTATCAATATTGATAATGTTATATGGGAAATGAAAAACATGGATAGTGAACTTGTCTGGTCAAAAAGGGGCGCAGAGCGGAAAACACCTATGACTTTCTTTATTAGGCCCGTTAGGGGAAGAAAGAATTGGGAAATGCAAGTGGCTTTCCTGCCGGAATACTGTAGTGATTATGAAGTAAATATGTTGTTAAGTCGCTTTGAAGTTTTGATCCGAGAAATTACACAACAGCCCAAACAAGCCCTGCAAACCATTCCGTTAATCTCGGAGGCAGAGCAACAATTGCTGTTGGCATTTAATGACAATACTACTGCAAATTTTCCTACGCATAAAACCATTGTAAATCTGTTCGAAGAACAAGTAGCAAAAACACCAGATCATATCGCACTTGTGTTTGAGGAAAAAGAAATTACTTACCAACAACTGAATGGAAAATCCAATGCTATAGCGCAGCATCTTTTGCAGGAATATGGTATAAAACCAGATGATATTGTCGGCCTACAGGTGGAGAGAAATGAAGGGATCGTTATTGGCATATTGGGCATCTTAAAAGCAGGAGCAGCTTACCTCCCTATGGGAGCGGATTTGCCAAAAGGCAGGGTTGCTTTTATGCTGGAAGACAGCGAAGCTCGTTTGTTGCTTACCAATAGCGGTGGCGTAGAAGCGGCTCGTTATCATGAGAGTACTGTCCCAGTAGTGGTCATGGAAGATGTTATTGTACAAAATAAAACAAATCGTACACATAATCCCATTGTTGCCCTCAAACCCGATAACCTCGCTTATATCATTTATACCTCCGGCTCGACAGGAAACCCGAAAGGCGTAATGATCGAGCATCGGAATGTAGTCCGGCTCATGGTCAATGATCACTCCCTTTTTGATTTCAACGAAAAAGATGTGTGGACATTGTTTCATTATTATGGCTTTGACTTTTCTGTTTGGGAAATTTGGGGTGCCTTGCTATTTGGTGGCAGCGTGGTCGTTGTGCCAAAACAGGCCACCTTAAATCCGGAAGAATTTGCCAATTTATTGTTGGAGAAAAAAGTAACCGTACTCAATCAGGTGCCTTCTACTTTTGAGCAGGTGCAGGCACATTTATTACAAAAAAACGAGGGACACCATATCCGCTATATTATATTTGGTGGTGCAAAACTCATCCCCGAAACGTTGAGGGAATGGAAAACTCGTTTCCCAGACACTCGCCTCATCAATATGTATGGTATAACGGAAACTACTGTACACGTAACCTATAAAGAAATTTTACAACAAGATATAGACGGTGGGCTTAGTAATATAGGAAAATCGATACCGACATTACGCTGTTATATTTTAGATGTAAACAAGCAACTTTCGCCTATCGGTGTGCAAGGAGAAATATATGTTGCCGGCGATGGACTGGCCAGAGGATATTTGAACAATCCTGAATTAACGGCAGAACGTTTTATAGATAATCCATTTGAGGCAGGAGGCCGTTTGTACAAATCCGGAGATTCTGGGAGATGGCTCGAAAACGGGGAGATTGAGTTTTTTGGCCGCATAGATTTTCAGTTAAAAATTCGGGGATTCCGTATGGAAGCGGGAGAGATTGAACAAAAATTAATGGCATGTCCCGGCATACAAAGTGTCGTTGTGGTGGGCAAAGCCATCGGCAATGAGACGGAACTGGTGGCATATCTTTCTGGTGCTGAAAAGGAGGAACTTTCCCTAGAATATCTACGGGCATACCTAGGAGAATCTTTGCCAGCATATATGATTCCTGCTTTTTTCGTATGGTTAGATAAATTTCCATTGACAAAAAATGGCAAAATAGACCGTAAGGCATTACCTGATCCTGACGGTTTGGCACTCCAATCTGGAACGGATTTCGTTAAACCTAAAAATGATACGGAGGCAGCATTGGTTGGTGCCTTTGCCGAGATCCTGAACTTAGCGGAAGCAGACATTAGTACCCTAGATGACTTTTTCAATATTGGTGGAGACAGTATAAAATTGATCCGCTTAGTTGGTGAAATACACAAGCGTATTGGGGTCAAAATTGGTACAGTAAAAATATACAATAACAGTAAGATTACATCGCTGGCAGATTACATCCGAAAGAACCGAAAAGAACTTGTAACGGAGGAATCTAAATTGGCCAAAAAGCAACTGGAAATCCGAAGTGAGTTTGCAGCATTGAAAGAAGATTATATGGGTACGCTAGGCGCATCTGCTGCTGATATTGAAGATGTTTTCCCGATGAGTGATATCCAGCGTGGTATGGTATTCGGGAATTTACTGTACGAAAATCAGGGTGTATACCACGATCAAGCGGTCTATGATTTGAGTCCTATTGGTTTTGAAAAAACAAGGTTTGAAAGAGCGCTGCATTTAATGGTTGCCAAACATGCCAACCTGCGTACTACTTTTCGGTTGAACCATAATGGAACAGATTTACAGCTTGTGCATAAATCTATTGCATTGCCATTGTGCTATCAAGAAATAGAAGGTTATCACAAGGATGAAATTAGACTTAGTTTAAATGAATTCTTGAAAACAACACGACACAAAGGTTTTGATATTGAAAATGGTCCGTTGTGGCGCATGGATATTTTTCAAGCAGAAGCTAATCAACCACTATTGGTATTCCAATTTCACCATGCGATTTTTGACGGCTGGAGCTTGGCTTCATTGAATACCGAATTGCTCAGTACATACTATCAGCTGGATGCCAATGCTGCTTTTAAACCGGAGCCTTTTAAGTTAAGTTACAAGGACTTTGTGGTTAAGGAAATGATTACCAAAACGGATGAAAATATCCGAGAATTTTGGAAACAAGAATTAGCGGATACGGAACGGACAGATTTGTTCCGGGATGAAATTGTAGATGACGAATTTGAGCTTGAAATTGGAAAAGACTATCTGGAAGGGCTGAAATCACTTGCCGAAAAGTACGATGTTTCCGTAAAGACCTTGTCGCTGTCGGCTTACCTGTTGCTGTTGGACTTCCTCAGCCCACAATCCGAATTGCTAGTCGGTATGATTTCTAACAACAGATTGCCGGAACAAGAAGGAGATCAATTATTGGGCTGCTTCCTCAATTCTGTGCCTTTGCGGATGTTGGTGGATAAGAAAATATCCGCCTCAGATTTTGTGCGCAAGGTAGATGAAAAGATGCAACTGCTGAAAGGAAACGACCAGATGACAACGATGGAAATTGCTCGGTTAACAGGGGAGCATACAACAGCGGGTAATCCTATATTCGATGTGATTTTCAATTATATTGATTTTCATATTTATGATGATTTGCACGAAATTGGAATCGGAACGGAAAGGATGCTACAGGCAAATTTGTCTGGTGTTGCTACCTTCTTTGAACGGACGAATACTTATTTTGATTTGATGGTCAATACGACGGGGAATAACCTTACCCTGAAGGTGCAGTTGTCTAGGGCATTGAAAGCAGGGTATGATGCTAAAGCCGTACTGTACAAATTCCTGAAGGTACTGGATGTACTTCAGGAAAAGCCCGATACAACCATTCAGGCGATTCCGTTTTTAGAAGAATCTGAAAGGCATACTTTATTACATGATTTTAACAATACCCTTGCAAAGTACGATGAGCATAAAACCATCGTAGATTTATTTGAAGCACAAGTTAAAAAGACACCTGAAAAAATAGCACTTGTTTTTGAAGATACCGAAATTAGCTATCAGGAACTGGAAAAACGCAGTCGCCAGTTGGCCTGCTACCTCCGGAAAAAAGGTGTGGAAGCGGATACTTTGGTCGGTTTATGCATGGAGCGTTCCATTGAAATGATGGTCGCCATTTGGGGTGTCCTGAGGGCTGGTGGGGCGTATGTGCCACTTGATCCGGGTTATCCCAAAGAACGCATGGTGCATATGCTTGAAGATGGTATCGTGAAGGGGAACAAGAAAGATGCGCCTAAAATAGTTATGACGCAAAAGCACCTCGAAGCTACGATAAAAAATAATACTGAAGGAACAAATGTAAGTCTCGTTGTACTAGCATCGGATTGGGGATCCAACAGTATGATTACAAGTATGGATGCTACCTTGCAATACCATCCTACTCCACGGGATTTAATCTACGTTATTTTTACCTCTGGTTCTACGGGGAAACCAAAAGGTACTTTGGTTCATCATCAAGGATTCTTTAACCTGATGCATTGGTATCTTTCGGACTATGATTTTCATGCCAACAGTAAATTCTTGTTGGTCAGTTCTATCAATTTTGACCTGACTCAGAAAAATCTTTATGCGCCACTCTTGTTAGGCGGTAGCTTACACATGAGTAGTGTCGAACATTATGACTTGGTTGCGATAAACGATATTATTGATAAAGATAAAATTACAAACATTAATTGCACGCCAAGTATCTTTTATGGTTTTGTAGATGAATCTGCTAATCGAGGCTTCGAATCCTTGCAGTCATTAGAATATGTATTTTTAGGAGGAGAACCCATAAATATGGTCAAACTGGCCGCTTGGTATAACAATCCGTTGAACAAATCTAAGCTCGTCAATTCTTATGGGCCAACGGAGTGTTCTGATGTTGTATCTGCTTATATTATAGAAGATGCTGAGGCACAAGTTATCCCAATTGGGAAACCGATTTGCAATATGCAACTTTATGTTATGGATGCTGCCCATAAGCTCGTGCCGCCTGGTGTGCAGGGAGAACTGTGCATTGCAGGGAAAGGAGTCGGACGGGGCTACCTGAACAATCCAACGTTAACCAATAAGAAGTTTATTGCCAATCCTTTTGCTGAAAATGGATTGTTATATAAAACAGGCGATCATGCCCGTTGGTTGGCAGATGGTAATATCGAATTTCTTGGTAGGGCGGATCACCAATTAAAGATCAGAGGCTACAGGGTGGAAGCCGGAGAAATTGAAGATGTATTGTTACAGCATCCGGCTATTCAGCTTGTTATTGTGATGGGGAAGGATATTGCTGGCACAAAAGAGCTGGTTGCTTACATGGTTGGCAATGAAGTTCCGCTCCCGTCCCTCGAAGCATTGCGGGATTATGTTGGTACAACATTACCGGACTACATGATTCCATCCTATTTTGTCGAAATGGAAGCGTTTCCGCTTACCCCTAGTGGCAAAGTGAACCGGAGAATGTTGCCAGACCCACAAGCGTCTGGATTGGCTTCCTCGGTGACTTATGTTGCGCCTCGAACACGGACTGAAGCGAAGTTGGCAAGAATCTGGAGCGAGGTATTGGCACAACCCAACCTTGGTATCTATGATAATTTTTTCAGTCTCGGTGGGCATAGCCTGAGGGCTATCCGGCTAGGAAATATGATACAAAAAGAATTTGGGGTTAGGATAAAGTTAGCAACCGTATTTTCAAACCCAACCATTATTAAGCTTGCAGCAAAAATAGCAGCACAGCAACCTCAAGATCCGATAACCATTGAGCCGATCAAACCTCAGGAAAACTATGCGCTTTCCAATGCACAGCGTCGGCTCTGGGTGATGCAGCAATTAGAAGAAAATCCGATTGCATATAATATGCCGGTCGTATTGCGGATGGACGGCCAGCTCAATGTGCGTGCCTTGCAAGTTGCTTTTGAACGCTTGGTAAATCGACATGAAGTTTTACGTACAAATATTGTTATAATTGATGGGGAGCCTCGCCAATATATTCATGCCGTTGGACAATTTAAAATCAATTTTACGAATTGGGAAGATAAGGAAAAAGCAACCCTGTCGGATTATATTTTGCAATTTGCCCAGCAGCCATTTGATTTGGAAAAAGAGGCATTGATTCGCTTGGAGTTGCTTCATTTAGACGACCACGAATCCTTGCTGTTGTTCAATTTACACCATAGTATTTTTGATGGCAGGTCTATGCAAATTCTACTAAAAGAATTAAAGCATTTTTATGAAGACTTTGGGAGCGAAGATAGCCAAAAACTACCGGCATTAAATATTCAGTATAAAGATTATGCCATTTGGCAAAACCATTTACTGACAGATAATAACCTCAAGGAAGACCTTCGCACCTACTGGCACTATAAACTTGCGCC
>JAHDGC010000101.1 GCA_020627865.1 Saprospiraceae bacterium
GTGTTTTTTGTATATTTTTTTATAGTAGTTATGGTTTTTCAATAAAAAGTATGATTTTTGTGATGTATTAATAATAGGAATTTAAGTTACAAATCGTACTTAGGTACGGCTTAAAAGTATAAATAAAGAGAGCGTCTTAAATAGAGAGTATATCTTCTCATCAAAAAACCAATACAATAAGTAAAAACGGGTTTATTTCCCTGAGGGCAAATAGTACAATTGTATGCTGTATCCTCTGGAGAATTATGGGTTAACCAATTCTGTAGATCTTTTGAGTATTCCTCGAATGAATCATGCTGCTCTGCATGAATGTCTAGAGATGTGAATACGCTATTAATTTAAATCGTGTGAGTTAAGTGCCTTTAGTAACGTATTTGATCGTTGCTTAATGTGTTCGGTATCTTATCGAGCTTGGTATTGTTATGCCCTGTTGAGACGCATTTATGTAGAGAACATTCGTTGAATAAAATTAAGTATGAAACCTTTATTTGTAAAATTACTGCTGCTACTTTTCTTGATTCCGGCTTTAACTTTTGGCCAAGTAATTCTGGAGTCCACTATCGGGATGGAAGAATTAGATGCTGATGATACCCCTATTTGCGAAATTCCACTTTATCTTGGGGATTTTAGCGATGTCGGCTTGATGAAAGATGAGATTTTATTTGATTTTACCTTATATACCCCTACAGGGCAAAGGTTAAATATGGACGAGCTGTTGTCTAGCGGCAAGCCCGTTTTGATGATCAGTGGAAGCTATACTTGTCCGGTTTTCAGGTATAAAATGGAAAAAATTAACCAATTGGCTGAGGATTATGCTGATGAATTGGAGATCATCATTATCTACACGGTAGAGGCGCATCCGGTAGGCAGCATTAGCCCTTATTTTGGCTTTGAAAATGTCGGAACAGCGAATATCAATGATGAGGTGGTTTATGCGCAACCCACCACATATGGGGAGAGAAGAGCAATTGTGCAAGATATGCTTGATGCACTAGAAATTAATGTGCCGGTTTATCTGGATGACGCTTGCAATAGTTGGTGGTCAGCCTATGGGCCAACAGCAAATGGTGCATATCTAGTAGATACTAATGGTATCGTTTTTTCTAAACATGCTTGGTTCGATACTTTTCCTAATGATATTAATTGTGATATAGAAAACTTACTCTACGGAATTGGCGATTGTTTAACATCAAACATAGGAACCTTTGAGTTTTCTTTAATGAGTGATATAGCGGTAGCGGGTTTGCCGGGAGAAATCATAGAAATTCATGGTACCCTGATAAATAATAGTAGTGATGCTGTCGAGATAGATGCAGGGCGTTTATTTGTTGATATCCCCGATGGTTGGCAAAGTGCTTTGTGTATGAATATTTGTTATGGTGTCGATGTGGATGTAGTCAGCATATTGTTAAACTCAGGAGAGGAGCAACCGTTTACTCTTTATATTTATACCGATGAGCAGCCTGGGACAGGTACGATAACGATAGGTTTTCAAAATGCAGCGTATAATGAAAACCGCTTTATTCATAATTTATCTGTCGAAACACAGTTCGTAAGTTCAACGAATACAGCCGAAGATGCTAAATTGGAAATCTTTCCGACCTTGGTAAACGACTACCTAAATATCCAGATTGATCCTGCTCTTTTGTCTGCTCAATTAACAAATGCGATTATTTACAATGCGATGGGGCAGCGTGTTTGCCAGTTCCCGATAAATAATATAACAGAAAAAATAAATTTATCCCATTTGATGCCTGGTCATTATTTCTGTATTGTAGACAATGGGCAAATATTAACAACATCTCGATTTGTAAAAATAGACCATCCATAGTACTTTCGATGTCCAAGCAATGCTATTGGGTTTGAATAATACTTGAGTCTTAACATTTCTTTAACTCCGAAATACAAATTTATTTTTGAGAATGTTTGCTTCTTATTCCTAAAACCCATAAGTTTGTGTCACAAATACATTAAAACATTATTTTAGAAAATGCAAAATCATATTAACATACAATCTTCTTGCTGCTGTAACATGATGTGTTGCTGCTGTTGTATGCCCTGATTTTGCTCTGTCTTAAAAAAGAACATATTTTTTTTGTTCAAAAAGCCTTGACGGAGTCCAACTGTCAAGGCTTTTTTCTTTTTTTACACTATAATTTACTACGAATGAAATCATATTTTACCACCAATCTTTCTTGCACTTGTTGTTGCTGTTGTTGCATGTGTTGTTATATGCCAACAAGCAGACTTCCTTTGGTGCATCAAGATGACGGTAGGTGATTGAAAAATAAATGCCGGATATAAGAAGCCCCTCAGGATGTATAGTTCTGAGGGGCTTTTCTTTTTTCACAAATAAAAAAATAAAAAATGAGCGGGAATTTAAATCTAAATAATATCAATGATGGTGCGGTGAAAGACATTATCGAATTACAGCAAAAAATTAAGGCGGTTAAAGCAGGCCAATTAAACGAGGAAAGATTTAAGCACTATCGTTTGACCAGAGGCGTTTACGGACAGCGGCAAATTGGAGTCCAGATGTTTCGGACTAAAATCCCTTTCGGAAAACTAACGGCAAAGCAACTGGTACGCCTTGCCGATGTCTCCGAGAAATTTACCAACGGAAACCTCCACCTCACCACCCGCCAAAATATTCAACTCCATCATATCAAACTGGATGATACCCCAGCACTTTGGACAGCATTAGCTGAAGTAGGCGTCACGGCAAGAGGTGCATGTGGAAACACTGTTAGGAATATCACTGCCTCAGCTAATGCAGGTATTGATCCCAATGAACTTTTTGATGTCAGTCCTTATGTCAAAGCTGCACACGATTTCTTCCTTCGCAATCCGATCTGTCAAGAAATGGGTCGCAAGATCAAGCCGGCTTTTTCCTCCTCCGATCAAGATTCTGCTTTTGGTTATTTTCATGATTTTGGTTTTATCCCAAGAATAAAAATTATTGATGGAGAGGAAGTCCGTGGCTTCAAGGTTTTGCTGGCCGGTGGATTAGGTGCACAGGCGATGATTGCCCCAACGGCCTTTGAATTTTTGGCTGCTGATAAAATCATCCCTTTCATGGAAGCAACGCTTCGGGTATTTGATCGCTATGGCGAAAGGGAAAAACGGTTCAAAGCACGGATGAAATTTTTATTGAAAAAATTGGGATTAGAAGAACTTTTAAAATTGATTGCCGAAGAACAAAAGAGTTTGGGCCATGCCATTTATCCGATTGATACAAACAATTTTCAACAAGCCGATTTGCCTGTTTTTGATAAAGCCCAAATAGAAAAAGCAAACAATCCTGAAAAATTTGAAGCATGGATCAGTAGTAATGTTTTCGAGCAAAAGCAGGTGGGCTGGTTTGCCGCAAACATCAAACTTTTCTTGGGAGATTTGTCGGCTGAAAAGGCAAGAAAACTGGCTGCTGCTGTCAATGCATATGCTGCCGATGATATCCGTCTTACCGTCAACCAAGGCATACTGATCCGCTTCATTCCCCCTGCTTACCTTCCTGCACTTTTCAATAAGCTTGATGAAATTGGTTTAGCCGAACCGGGTTTTGATGGCATTGCTGATGTAACGGCTTGCCCTGGAACAGATACTTGTAATCTTGCTGTTACAAATAGTACGGGCTTGGCTGGTGCTTTGGAAGAATTGGCCAGAAATGAATACTCGCAATTGATTAGTGATAAAAATATTAAAATAAAAATTAGTGGTTGTATGAACTCTTGCGGGCAACACATGGCCGCCAGCATCGGATTTCACGGAAGCTCCATTAAAAAGAATGGCAAGGTGATTCCTGCGATGCAAATTGTCCTCGGTGGCGGTGTAGATCCCAACGGAAATGGTTTTATCGCTGAAAAAGTGATTAAATTGCCAACAAAACGCACACCTGATGCCGTGCGCCTGATTTTGAATAATTATCTGGAGCATACTGAAGGAAATATTTTCTTTAACGATTATTTTCAATCAAGGGGAAAGCGCTACTTCTATGATCTTTTAAAACCGCTTTCCGAAACAGATCAACTTTCCGATGCAGATTTTAGAGATTGGGGCGAGGCTACCGAATACAAGCAAGCGATCGGAGTAGGGGAGTGTGCAGGCGTGGCTTATGATGTGGTGGCTGCTATTATTGGTGATGCTTTGGAAAAACTGGCACTGGGTAGAGATGGGTTAGAACAGAAAGCTTGGGCGGATAGTGCTTACCATGCCTATAGTGCATTTGTTGTTGGGGCCAAGGCGCTTTTACTACTAAAAGATGTGAAATGTAATACACAAATTGGTATTGTTCGAGATTTTCAGAAGCATTATGTGGAAACAGGAGAATTTGCTTTAGATCAAAATTTTGAAGATTTAGTTTTGCAAATAAAAAAACAAAAAGCTGATGCATCCTTTACGTCTGAATTTTTAACCCAAGCAGAAAGCTTTGTTCAACAAATCATCGAAATTAGAGAAGCCCAGTTAGGCGAAAAAGATAAAACTGTATTGTCGAATTATTATAATGCTTAATCCAGTTAAAGGCATGTTCTCACGCGAAGCATTGCCCGTAGAGGTCAATTGAAGATTGACCGACGAATCATGAAAATCTGTTAATCCTGTGAACCTGCCTTACTGCGTCTTGCAGGCAGGTCATGGTTCAGACATTTAAGTTATTGCCAGAGTTAATCTCTGGAGTATTTGAAAAGAAAAAAATAAAAAATTCTCATGAAAAATAATAAACTAAAAATTACACCAAAAATAACCCTAGTCGGGGCAGGCCCAGGAGATCCAGAATTGCTAACCATCAAAGGGTTGAAAGCTATTCAGAATGCGAATGTCGTGTTATACGATGCGCTCGTTAATGAAGCTTTGCTGGCAGAAGCGCCAAAGGACGGCTTGAAAATATTTGTCGGAAAAAGAGCCGGTAATCATCACTATAAACAAGATGAAATTAATTTGCTCATGGTGCAATACGCTTATTTACATGGACATGTGGTACGCTTGAAAGGAGGGGATTCCTTTGTTTTTGGTCGGGGGCACGAAGAGTTAGAATTTGCCAAAAATTTCAATATTGAAACTACTGTTGTGCCGGGCATTTCCTCCTGTATTGCTGCCGCAGAATTACAAGAAGTGCCCTTAACCCGTAGGGGCTTGAACGAAAGTTTCTGGGTGATGACGGCAACTACAAGTGCGGGTAAATTATCGAATGATGTTCGTTTAGCGGCTCGCTCTTCCGCAACGCTAGTCATTCTGATGGGCATGAGAAAGTTGCCAGAAATTGTAGCCCTTTTTAAGGATTTGGACAAAGGCGAAACCCCTATAATGTTAATCCAAAATGCCAGCCGAGAAAATGAAAGAAAAGTGTTGGGAAGCATAGATGATATTCTTCCGAAGGCAACTGCTGCCCAAATCGGAACCCCTGGCATTATCATTATCGGAGATGTTGTAAAGTTACATCCAGAATTGAATTACGAATATGTATTGTCGAACGTAAATAAATCTGCGTAGAGACGCAATGCATTGCGTCTAATGTATTGCGTCTAATGCACTCTGTCTAATACATAAAAAATCTAAAAAAATGACGATTCCTAAAAATAAAACCCAAAACCCTTTATACCCGATTTTCCTAAAATTACACCAATTAAATTTGTTGATTGTTGGTGCAGGAGAAGTCGGTTACGAGAAACTATCCTTTATCTTGAAGAGTAGTCCCGATGCAAAAATTACAGTGGTTGCACCCGAGGTGAATCCAGAAGTTACAAATTTGTTGTTGTCTCGTGATTATAATGTTGTAATTAAGAGGAGAAAGTTTCAAGCAACGGATTTGGATGGGCGTGATCTTGCCATAGCGGCAACCAATATCCCAGAATTGAATGAAGAGGTTTGGCGTTTGGCGAAAGCAAAATCCATCTTGGTCAATGTTGCGGATACCCCTTCACTATGTGATTTTTATTTGGGATCAATTGTAACCAGAGGTAATTTGAAGGTAGCGATTTCTACCAATGGTAAATCGCCAACTTTTGCGAAAAGATTCCGTCAACTATTAGAAGAAATTCTACCTGAAGAAACTTCGGATTTGCTCCTGAATTTAAAAACATTCCGAGATCGACTGAAAGGAAATTTTTCTTACAAGGTGAAAAAATTAAATGAAGTAACGGCTTCCTTGTTAGAAAAGGAAGATGCAATCTAATTGTTACGAAATATGCTTGCTACAACATGGCCAAAGGTCTGTTGTGTGCGGAAAATTTAATTCACAAAACACCACTGGCTCAAAATAACGACCAATGACTAAAAATCCACAACCCAACCGCATCATTACTGTTGCTGATCTTGAACTACATGTTGATGACCTCAACCGTATTTTTGAGCCGCTTGACTTCTATGGCCGGATCAAAAAGTTATATAAAATCTTCAACGTTGATGATGTGTTGCTAACTTCCTCTTTCGGAACAAAGTCTGTCTTCATGCTCCATCTTTTGAAGCAGATTGCCCCAAAACAAAAAGTTCATTTTATTGATACGACTTATCACTTCCCAGAAACATTAGCTTATAAAAAAGAACTAACAGAATTGTTAGATTTGAATATCATTGAAGTGTTTCCGAATAAGGCAGAAAATGAAATTACCCGAACGGAGGAGTATTGGAAAGACCATCCAAGAATGTGTTGTAGTATCAATAAAATTGTTCCTTTAGAAAAATATGTTACCCATCACAAAATCTGGATCTCTGGCCTGATGTCTTACCAAACAGATTACCGTTCTCGACTCCGGGTTTTTGAACAACAAGGAGACATCATAAAATTTCATCCCTTGATTGATATTAACGAGGGAGAGTTTTTATATTATTTAGATAAAAATAAATTACCTCGTCATCCGCTGGAGAAATATGGCTACGGTTCCATTGGTTGTAAGCACTGTACCATAAAAGGGCAAGGGCGTGCGGGAAGATGGTCGGGCACCGGAAAAACAGAATGCGGTCTACACCCCAGTTATTTTACCAAAAAAATTAAATCCTCATAAACTTGATCGTAAGTGAAGAGAACAATCTCAATTCTCATAGCTAAACCCACTTATGCTTGAACTTTAGCAGCACAGCGTCTGACATCTTTCAATGAGCGAAGCGAATGGTCTAAAGTCTAAAAGCGAAGCGATCTAAAGTCTAACAATGAGCACCGCGAATGATCTAAAGTCTAAAAGCGAAGCGATCTAAAATCTAAAAAAATGATAAAAACAGATTTATTAGTCATCGGAGCCGGCCCCTGCGGATTATTTACCGCCTTTGAAGCCGGACTATTAAAAATGCGTTGCCACTTTGTGGATGCCCTTGGCCAGCCGGGAGGACAATGTTCAGAAATTTATCCCAAGAAGCCGATCTATGATATTCCCGGATTTCCAAGTATTTTGGCCGGAGAATTAATTGACAACTTGATGAAACAGATTGAGCCTTTCAAGCCTGGATTTACCTTGGGAGAAAGAGCGGAGAAAGTAGAGCGATTGGAAAATAAAAGCTTTCGCTTAACGACAAATCGTGGCACGCAGATTGAAGCACCCGTTATCGTCATTGCTGCCGGACTAGGTTGCTTCGAACCTCGGAAACCACCCATTGAGCAATTGGGAAGATTTGAGGATAAAGGTGTCGAATATATCATCCGTGAGCCGGAATTGTATCGCGACAAAAAAGTGGTCATTGCCGGTGGGGGAGACTCTGCACTGGATTGGACGATCTTTCTCAGTGAGGTTGCGGAAGAATTGACCCTCATCCATCGGAGAAGGGCTTTCCGAGGTGCCCCGGATTCTGTCGAAAAGGTGATGGATTTGGCAGCCGCCGGAAAAATTAAACTATTGACGGATGCGCAAGCCGTCGGTCTAGAAGGAAACGGTAAACTGACGGGCGTAAAAATCAAGCACAAAACTGATGGTGAAATTTTAACCCAAACCGATCACTTCGTTCCTCTTTTTGGTCTGACGCCAAAGCTTGGTCCCATTGCGGAATGGGGATTGAACTTGACTAAAAATGCGATTGAGGTCGATACCTTTGACTACAGTACCAATGTGGAAGGCATTTATGCCATTGGGGATATCAACACTTATCCGGGCAAGTTGAAATTAATCCTCTGTGGATTCCATGAGGCAACTTTGATGGTGCAGTCTGCTCATAAATACGTTTTTCCGGATAAAAAAATTAGTTTTAAATATACAACGGTAAATGGGGTGAACGCTTTTTGATAACAAGGTGCATGTAATATTGGAAATTATGTATAGGGATAAGGCATTATTGCGCTTTATCCCTTTTTTGATGCAATTATGCATTGGGATTTTGACATGATAAGTGTTTGTAAACGTTTACAAACGTCTACAAACGCAATTAAACGTTTATTATGCGACTAGCTTTCAATAGTCCCTTAATTTTGCCTGTGGAAAAAATTGTTTGATAAATCCAATAATCCTTATGCAGGAAGAACAAAAGGCAAAGTCAAAAGATAGTGGCAATTATTACGACAAAGTTATAAAAGAAAATATTCAGGAAGTGTTTCTACCCTTGGTCGAAAAATATCTTTATTTTAAGATTGTGGAGGCGAAGAAACTTGAAGCCAAATTGCAATCTACCATCGAGCGGGAGGCCGATTTCTTGCGGATTGTGAAAACAGATCGAGGGGAAGAGTTTATCCTTCATATTGAATTTCAAGCCGAGAATGAATCAGGGATGATTTATCGGATGAAGGAATATGATGGCATTATTCAGCGAAAGCATAAAAGTGAAGAGAAGGATAAAGATCATCATAAGAGTAAAGCTAAGGCCGAGTATTTGGAAATCCGCCATTATGTTATCTTTTTAGGTAAGGGAAAGATGACTATGCAAACTCAATTAGAAGAGCAACATGTTTTTCGTCAATTTGGGGTATTGAATTTAAACGAGCTTGATTTCAACCAGATGATCCAATCCCAGATCCCAGAAGAGATTGTTTTTGCCATCTTGAGTGATTTCAAGGGAGAAGACCCAGAGAAAATTATTCGACTCATTGTTGCGAAACTAAAGAAATGTAGTAGGAGTGTAGCGGAATTGAAAAAGTTTACAGAGCAATTGAGAATTTTGTCAAAATTACGTACATTAGAGAAAAAAACTATTAAAACCATTAAGAATATGCCAATAAAATATAATATTGAAGAGGATTATGTATATCAGGAAGGGGTTAAGAAAGGGCAAGTACAGGGAATAGAGCAAGGAATAGAACAAGGAATAGAGCAAGGAATAGAACAAGGAATAGAACTGGAAAAGAAAAATTCGCAGATCGCATTAGAGCAAGAGCGAAAGAAGGCCATTGTAGCGATGTTGTTGTATGGAATCAGTATTGTGGAAATAGCTAAATCTATGGGTTTGTCTATTGAATTGGTCGAGAAAATTCAACGGGAGTTGAACTAAAGAACTGTATTAAAACCATTAAGAATATGCCAATAAAATATAATATTGAAGAGGATTATGTATATCAGGAAGGGGTTAAGAAAGGGCAAGTACAGGGAATAGAGCAAGGAATAGAACAAGGAATAGAGCAAGGAATAGAACAAGGAATAGAACTGGAAAAGAAAAATTCGCAGATCGCATTAGAGCAAGAGCGAAAGAAGGCCATTGTAGCGATGTTGTTGTATGGAATCAGTATTGTGGAAATAGCTAAATCTATGGACTTGCCTATTGAATTGGTAGAGAAAATCCAACAAGAATTGAACTAAGTCTAAGTAAATTCTCCCCTTTGCAAAAAATAAAGCTTCCTCCGCAAATTATTCAAAAATATATATTACCTTGCTTTCTTATATGTCTTTTTGTGCAATAAATCGCACTTCATTTAAAACCCAAGATGATACATATACAAGACCTGGAAACCCCCATAGTATTGGTCGATGAAGACAAACTAAAGGCCAATATCCTCCGGATGCAGAAAAAAGCAGACAAGGCAGGTGTATATTTACGGCCACACATTAAGACTCATAAATCAAAATACATCGCAGATTTGCAGATGAAGGCGGGGGCTATTGGAGTAACGGCATCGAAGTCAAGCGAAGCTGCTGTTTTTATTGAGCATGGTATTCGCTCTGTGACATTGGCCTATCCATTGGTAGAACGCCGGAAAATCAGGCGACTGTTAGAATTGGCGAAATTGCACATTTGCCAATTGAACTTTATTTGTGATAGCCGATATGGTTTTGATACGATAAAGGACGTTTGCCATCAAAGTAGATTTGAAGCGGCGATTTTCCTGAAGATTGATGTCGGGCTAAATCGTTGCGGCTTTGATCCAGACAATAAAAAGGTCTTGAAAATGGCACGGGTGATCCATAATGATAAATATCTCAGGTTGGCGGGACTGTTGGCACATGAGGGAAATAGTTATGGGGCGGAGAATGCCAAAAAAGCCAGAAAATTTTGTAAAAACGCGATCCAGGTTTTACGCGCTTTAAAATATCGGATCGAGCAGGAATATATTCCCGTACCAGATTTATCCATAGGATCAACGCCGGGCGCTTTGGCGACCAAGCGGTTCAGGGCGATTACGGAAATCCGCCCAGGGAATTATGTTTTCATGGATCGGACGCCCATACGGCTTGGACTTGCGAAAGAAAGGGATGTTGCCCTCACCGTAACATCTACCATTGTCAGTGAAAACAAAAATTATTACATCTGTGATGCTGGCTCCAAGATACTCAGTTCCGATACGGGAGGGCATGGTAAAAATAATATCGAAGGCTTTGGCCTCGTTTTTCCCATGAATACTTATCCAGATACGTCAAAAAATTTGCTGCTTGAAAAGCTCTCGGAAGAGCACGGGTTTATTGTGAAAAACAAAAATACTAAGCTCAACATAGGGGATAAAATCCGCATCATTCCGAACCATGCCTGTGCCGTAGTGAACCTTGTGAATACCCTATACCTTGTCAAAGGTGATGTCTTTTTAAAAACCATCTCCGTTTCTGCGAGAGGTAAATCCATTTGAATCATGTTTTGCCTGCTTATGTAAAAGCATGTACAAGTCACATGGTCATTTTTTGTGCTTGTTATCGGGATATGTCCGAAATAAGTGTTACTTTTATCTCACTTAGGAATTTAATTAACACCTAACCCCTGTGCAGAAAGTATATTCAGACAAGGAGATATTAGAATTATTGGAAAACGATCCGGACAAGGGAATTGATGTGCTTTTTAAAACACACTATGAGTTTGTAACCCGATCCGTTTATAGAATTGTCCCTGATCCCGTGGTAGCGGAAGACATCAGTCAGGACATTTTTTATTATTTTTTGCGCAAACGGGAAAGCTTGAAAATAGAAACCTCCCTAAAGGCATACTTGAGTAAAACGGCCATTACCCGATCTTTAAATCATATCCGAAGTATAAAAATGGTAACGGAAAATGTGGAAGAGCATTTTGAACTGAAGGCAGGCTTAGTGAGTCCGTCGGAGGCTTTGGAAGTGCAGGATTTGAAAAGTGCTATTGATAAGTGTATCGAAGCATTGCCGGAGCGTTGTCGTGCCGTTTTTGTATTGAGCCGATATGAAGAACTTTCTTATAAAGAAATTGGCGAAAAATTGGGCATTTCAACCAAAACAGTAGAAAATCAAATCTCGAAAGCCTTGAAACAGATACGTCATAAACTGGATTCGTGGCTCCCGAAATGTCTGCTATTAGCCTTTTACATTTTTTTTCTATAAAAAAAACTTTTCGGATAGGGGTAAAGTGTGAAAAACTTGTCTTATTGGAAACAGAGTAAAAAAAGATGCGTATTTCTAATAATATGGGCAAAACTGATAACTATTATACGGTGTTGATTCACAAAGAACTAACCGGAGTTCTGACACCAGAAGAAACCGGAGTACTGGAGTCGTGGGCAAGTTCCTCTGCCGAAAATGAAGCACTCCGGCAACACCTGCACCTGATTTGGGCAGGGAGCCAAACCTATGCATCTGATTTCCAACCGAATGTAGACGTAGCGATTGCCAATGTGAAGGCAAGGATCATGAAAGAGGTTGATGCGGAAGAAAGTGCTACACCTGTTGTGCCGATTTCCCGAAAAAAAAGATCTCGGTTTTCTTTTGCCGCAGCGGCGACCGTGCTGCTGGCCTGTGGCCTTTTCCTTTGGTTTTATGGGCAGCAAGACTCGTCAGCGGATTGGGTAACGATCAGGGCTACGGAAGCCAACATGCAACACTTGCTGCCTGATGGTAGCGAGGTCTGGTTGAATGCACAAACAACGATTAAGTATACGCCTGATTTTGTGGAAAACAACAGGAAAATTTTATTGGATGGAGAAGCGTTCTTTTCCGTTTTGAAATCTGACGGGATGAAGTTTGTTGTGGAAACACCGCATACCGAGGTCACGGTTTTAGGAACCAAATTTGATGTTAGGGCAAATGCAGAAGATAATTTCACAGAAGTGGATGTGGTGAGCGGAAGAGTTGCCGTTGTGGCGAAAGGAAGTAATAGAAGAAAGGAAGTTACCTCGAATAAAAAAGCTCGTTACAATCACGAAACCCAATCTTTCAAGGTATTCGCGGAAGAAGATCATAATTATTTGGCTTGGCACTTGGGGAAATTCAATTTTAAAGACGAATCCCTAGGCGAGGTTGCAAAAGTTCTGGAGCATGCTTTCAATGTAGAAATAGGATTTTCAAATAATAAGATATCATATTGTCCTTATACTTCCCTCTTGACAGATAGAAATATAGAAAATATTTTAGAGGCTATCCAGTTATCTATGGGCTTAAAGTTAGACAAAATTAATTCGAAAAAATATTTGTTCTCTGGGGATGGTTGTTAGTCCTACCTGAAAAAAATTAAGATTCATGCATACCAAACGCTCTGCCATCTTAGTTGGTCAATTGGTTTCTATCGTAATGAAACAAGATCAGCGTACGGGCGAACGTACCGAAGGTGTTGTTAAAAATATACTCACCAAATCCAGTAATCATCCACATGGTATAAAGGTTCGGTTGGAAACGGGAGAAGTTGGCCGTGTTCAGGAAATTTTGGAGGAACCGCTTGAGGAGTTGGATTTTTGAGACTAATTACTCATCGAGTATTGTTTATATGAAATATTAATAAGTGTTAAAATGTGCTAAAGTTTAGTAATTGCTAAACTTTTTTTGTATATTTGATGTTAATTAATCATTTCTTAATAGGTGTACTTATATATGTATAAGCATCAGACATTCATTTTTTAAAATTTAATCTATTGTTTCACATTGATACCTGATTTTTGGTTTAGTAATTGCTGAACTTTATGAGTAAGTTTGCGTTGATTTCAAATGAATTTGCAAGGGGGCGTGTAAAGGTATACAATCTGCTTATTGACGAGGTGGATGTATTCAACGAGTTTGAAGATAGTCTTGCAGCTCAGTATAAATCAGAATTTAGGTCTTTGGCAGCCATAATTTCTCAGATTAGTGAGCATAGAAAACCGCTACCTAGAAATAAAAGTCGTAAAATAAAGGGGGTAGAATCGGCTGCGGAGATGAAAACGAAGCATCTTAGGCTATACTATTTAGTGATAAAAGAACATGATTTGATTATTTGTGTCGGTGGACATAAAAAAACGCAGAAGAAAGATATTAAACGTTTAGGCCGTTTACGAGATTTGATCATAAAACAAATTGAAGAAAATGGAAGGCTCAAAATCAAAAACAACCAATAATCGCTTGACTAGACAAGATCTTGTAGTGAGTCCTGAATTTTGGATAGAAAATATCAGAACAGAATTATATAATATTATCCAAGATTATATGGATGAAAATGGATTAACTAGAAAGCAACTGGCAGAGAAACTAGGCGTCTCGAAGGGATATATTTCTCAAGTTTTAAATGGAGAGAGTGATCACAGGATTTCA
>JAHDGC010000968.1 GCA_020627865.1 Saprospiraceae bacterium
CGCCATACCCCCCCAACACATAGACAACACCAATTCTGGGAGCCGAGTCCATCGATACCTTGTCCTGCAATGTTTTCTATATCACTGGCATCCAGCTCTGGGCTAACCGCTCCTCCTCCAGGTGGATTCATTTGTTGTGGATCGAAGCCGAACATCAGGTTTACAACGATAAGGATCAGGGGAATCAAAACTGCCCAGATGGCAACCTGTGTCAATCCAACAGCCCCGACACCGATAATTTTGCCCATCATTAATTGAAACGGTTTAACTGTCGAAATCATCACTTCCACAATCCGATTCACCTTTTCTTCCATCACACTCCGCATAACCATCATCCCATAAATGAATACGGTCATATACATAATAATCCCCATCATGCTCCCCAGCCCCGCTGCTATTAAGCTGGCAATCTCACTGGAGTCCTCTCCCGTTTCATTAATCGGTTTAGGGTCAATGGCCACGCGAGAATCAAGACTGGCTAATTCTTTTTTATCTAATCCAAATTCTTCAATTTTATAATTCCGGATACTTTTATTCAATCGCCTTTCGATAACCATCGAAATATCCAGGCTAAGCGGCTTGTCGGAGTAGTAATAAGCTTTAAATTTTTTCTTTTGTAAATCTTTCAAGGCAGGTACATGGAGAATACCGTCATAATTTTTTTCCTCGAAATTCTCAATTAGTTTTTCCAAGGGGGCTTTCGGAAAATGGAAGTAAATATTCTTATCATCCGCCACCGCTTCTATAATATTATTGTCATCCACTACAGCAACCCGAAGTGCTTTATTCCCCTCATAAGAAAAAATGAAACCAACGATAACGAAGAAAAAAGCAAATGCTAGTGGCGTCAGGATTGTTGCCAGAATGAATGATCGTTTTTTGACACGCGTAAGGTATTCTCTTTTTATAATAAGCCAGAGTTTGTCCATATGCTTTTAATGTTGATTGACTTGTTTGATGAAAATTTCGTTCAGGGTGGGGAGAATTTCGTTAAACGATTTTATCGTAACTTGATTGTCGATCAAATAACCCAATAAGTCGTTCGATGTTCTCTTGTTTTGCAACTGGATGGTAGCACTGGTATTTTGGGGATTGGTTTGGACAATATATTCCTGAATATTTTCCGGTAAGTCTCCCGCATATTCAATTCGATATAAATTTTCCTTAAACTGGTTCTTGACATCAGCCATTTCACCTTCTAGAATATTTTGCCCTTTATTAATCAGTAAAATATGTTGACAAATCTCCTCTACTTGCTCCATGCGATGTGTAGAAAAAATAATACTGACACCGCTTTGTTGAAGCTGATAAATTTCATCTTTTATAAGTTCGGTATTGATGGGATCAAGGCCGGAGAATGGCTCATCCAGAATGAGTAATTTCGGCTGGTGAATAATCGTGGAGATAAACTGTATTTTTTGCTGCATCCCCTTAGAGAGTTCTTCCACTTTTTTAGACCACCATTCTTGAATGTTAAACTTCTCGAACCAGTGATCAATGGCCTGCCGTGCTGCTTTTTTATCTAATCCCTTGAGGCGAGCAAGATAAATAAGGTGCTCGCCAACCTTCATCTTTTTATAAAGACCCCGTTCCTCTGGCATATATCCAATTTCGGAAGGGTGGCTACTATTAAGTTTCGTGCCGTTGAAATAAACAGCTCCAGAATCTGCCCTGATAATAGTGGTAATAATACGAATAAGGGAGGTTTTCCCGGCACCATTGGGGCCAAGCAATCCAAAAATACTCCCTTCAGGCATACTGAAGCTTATCTTGTTGACGGCAGTATAAGTACCGTAAGTTTTACAAACATCCTCTAATACTAATATCTTATTCATTGAAAAAATACGCTTTCATGTGTTTGAATCTGCTGTAAAGTACACATATTATTAGTTGTAGCCTTTTTTTTAGACTGAAAATTAGATAAATCAATCCCAAAATAAGATAAGTGCTATCTTTTTTAGGCAAAATCTGCGAAAAACATAGTGTTTAGTCGTAGATTTATGGCTTTTATTTTTTGTTAGTAATGAGCCATTAATAAATTGAACAAATGATGCGAAGTTATTATGTTTCATAATGAAGCAAAAAACGTAGGCGATGCAGGGCATCGGCGAGGCTTTTTGCTGAAATTAGGGAGCATAAGAACGAGTAGAATTGATCAATTTATTTGTGACTCATTACT
>JAHDGC010000102.1:0-9057 GCA_020627865.1 Saprospiraceae bacterium
ATAATTGTAGGGATATATTTTCTTTCTCTTTTTATAGTGTATGATATAGAGTGAAATTTTAATACTTATCTTTGTGAAGGTATACAGTTATATCAAAAGTATAAGCATTTTAGTTTGGGCAACAGAGCAGCCCGACTATATTCAAAGTGATGCTTGTATTTTACTTGAAATTTATTAGAAAGTTCTTTACAAACCAACTGTTACGCTTCCCATTCCAATTTCCTAACCGATTCCTTTTATTAGTTCTGAATAATATAATATAAGTACATATCATATTAATAGCCAGAGCTATGCCTTTATGTTCATAAATTATTAATCTAACCAAACTCTATTCATTATGTATTCTTCATTACAATTTCATCTCCCACCCCAAACCAACCGATTAAAATTTTATATACCATTATTGACAAGTTTTCTACTATTATTTTCAGGAGGACTATTTGCAGGGTCTATGCATGATGCCCCTTCCGATAATTACCCAGAAAAAAATAACTTGAAAACTTACGAGTTGCCAGAGAATGATGTAACAGGAGAGGTCTATTTCGATTTTTCTGCTATAGCAGGAGGGGCTTCGTTCCCATATGCAGGAAATGTAATTATAGGTGGTATCTCTGTGGGATACACTATTGATTTGGTACAAGCAGGTAGTAACACGGCCTCCTTACCTATAGGAGCCGCTGATGGTTCAATAAGATTCCAGTCGGGGCCTTTCAACAATACAACGATGATGCCTGATGCACCAACGGAATTGGATTTTCAATTTGACCATTTGGTTACGGTAGAGGTTGTCCATGCGACACCCAACCCGACGAATTTTGATGCTGGGGAACTTTATGAAATTTCTTCGAATGGAACAATATCTGTCTCTGATCCTGATGCAGACCTGATGATAAATAGCCAAACGACCAACACCGTCAACTTTGCACCTACCCAGCCGGAAACGACCAACAACGATGCGGAACCTTGGGTGATTACCAATACAGGTTTAAAAAATTTAAATGTCAAATACTTGATCGGTAATGGGCAGGGAGATTTGAGGTTGAGACTTACCGCAGCATCAGTAGATACGGATTGTGACTTGGTTGCCGATTGTGTGGATCTTGATGATGACAATGATGGTATCCTAGATGCCGTAGAGATTTGCGTGGAAGGCGGAGAAGCTTATTTTGATTTTTCTACAATGGCAGGAGGGGCTTCTTTTCCCTTTGTTGGGACTGTAACGTTAAGTGGTGTTGCAGTAGGGTATACCATTGATTTGGTGCAGCCAGGTAGTAATACCGCATCCTTGCCTATAGGTGCAGCCGATGGTTCCATAAGATTCCAATCGGGGCCTTTCAACAATACAACCATGATGCCCGCTGCACCAACAGAACTAGATTTTCAATTCGATCACTTGGTTACAGTAGAAGTTGTCCATGCCACACCTAACCCGACAAACTTTGATGCCGGAGAATTATATGAGATTTCCTCGAATGGAACATTATCCCTGTCTGACCCCGATGCAGATTTACTGGTGAATACTCAAACAACCAACACCATCAACTTTGAACCTACCCAGCCGGAAACCACCAACAATGATGCGGAACCCTGGGTCATCACCAATAAGGGGTTGAAAAATTTAAATGTCAAATACCTCATTGGTAATGGTCAAGGAGATTTGAGGTTTAGAATTACGGCAGCCGCAAAAGATACGGATTGCGACATGATTGCGGATTGTCTTGATTTGGATTCTGATAATGATGGTATCCCAGATGCGATAGAAGCTTGCGGTGATATTAATCTTGTACTGGAAGGATGCAGGCTTGATAATAACGGAGATGGTATTTACCAAACAGATGGAAGCGGTGCCTCTACAGGAGTCTTGGTCTCTGCATGTGCCACAGCCCCAGTAAATACAGATGGTGATGCCTTCGCTGATTACGTAGATTTGGACAGCGATGCGGATGGTTGTGCTGATAATGTAGAAGCAGGTACGGATGGATTCGGAACAAGTACAGATGCCTATGTTGCGGGGACTGTTGATGCCGACGGGTTGTTGACTTCCGGCATTAGCGGTGCTTGCCCAGTCCCTGCGAATACAGACCCATATAATGATGCGGTTCAAACGGCTTGCGAAAATTGTGGCGCAGATAATGGTTCTTTTATTATCAATAATTGAGAATACATGAACAACATAGTTTTTTCCCGGCTGTATATTTACAGTCGGGTTCATTGAAATTTAAGTTTACGTTGGATAAAACGTTTTACCCTGCAAATACATAATAACTGAGAAGATAGCTGCATCAAAGGAATGTGGCTATTTCTCTTTTTATACTAAAATTTTTATTTTCTCTTTTTCTTCATCTAAATCTTAAAAACCATGAAAGGGCTAAGCTTTAGTTACACGCTCGTTATCCTACTCTTTTTCACAGGAATTGACCTGTCTCTTCCCGATTGTTCCGCACAAGTTTTCCAAAGCATAGAAACATTGCCGGATACTGAACCCACTGCATCATTGCCTTCACATCATTTTATTTGCAACCATGCCCACTCCGAAGATCATTTAAGAATTTTGAACGAAAATAGCAATGTTACAAGTTTTGAAAATGCATTGTTACCACAGCAAACCCATCTGGTACTTGGTGGCCGTTCCGTATTGATCGTCAGGGGCGTTGATCCCGCTACAGATACTTGGTCAGATACCGATGCGAATCTCGCTGATTTGCACACAGAACTGGATACCTTCGTCCGAAAGACATCCTTTAATCGAGCATGGATCAGTTCCTTTGATATGACACCCGTTTACAACTTTACGGTTGATCCCGATAACCCCGAATATTGGGTGATGTCCCAGACCCTAAAAGCGATGGCAGAGAACGAAGGCTATAATGTAGATGCTTACAATGTTGTATTTTATATCCATCAATCCACTACGACAATGGGTGGCGCTGGGGCACTAGGTTCGGGCAATGGGTTAAATGGTACAGTTTGGGCACACAATAATTTAGCTTACTATCATCCCGGTAATATCCACGAAACTTTCCATGCCTTCGGTGTCGGGCATGCTGAAACGATTGAAGGCGGTGATAATTCATATCCAGGTTCCGTTACCGGAGGGCACGACCCTTATCATTTTATGGGCAGCCAGTGGGATGCGGAATTGGATTCGGATGTGCCCAGTTATTTTAAATATCGCTTTGGCTGGATTGATCCGTCTGAGGTGCTGTATCTCCCTGATGCGCCGGCAGCTTGCGAAACGTACCGAATTCACAAAACATTACTGGTGCCCAACTACAATGCCCAAAATAAATATGCCATTCAACTGGGACAAAACATGTGGATTGGCTATGAACCAGATAATTATAACAGCAATATTACAAAAAAAGGCCTCCTACTGCATCATATTCCGTTTTCAGGTGCCGGAGTGACCCGGATATTGGATACGCGTCCCAATTCTATCACAACACTCCCTGATGGTGTGAGCAGTAACTTTTTGCCTGTCATTGATTTTTGGGATGCAGCAATGGAGCTAGGGGACAGTTTTATTTGGGAAGGAACCACCATAGAAATAGTAGCTACAGGAGGCGCAGGAGACGAAAAGTGGGCCGATGTTCAACTCTGTAACTGTATTACGATTTCAGGGGATAGTGACAATGATAGCGTTTGCGATGCTAGGGATGTTTGTCCGGGAGGAGATGATACCATTGACACCGATTTTGATAATATCCCCGATCAATGTGATGATTGTCCTAATGATCCTGCTAATGACTCCAACGGTGATAATATTTGTGATGACCTCCAATGCTTGAATGAAGCTTTTGAAAATTTTGATTATGATATCGGTACAATAATCGACAATGCTAATGGTGGTACAGGATTCAATGGAACTTGGACAAAAACATCCACTTCTTCGGCGACGGCTATCGCTTCCTTTACGGCTGGTTCGCTTACGGAAACACTTTACCCTGATGTTGGTAATAAATTAAGATTGGAGCTGCTGGATGAATCGCAGAATCTTTCCGTCAAAAGAAATTTGGATAAGGGCTTTGCCACAGGACAGGAGATGTGGTTGTCTGTTCTGGTGCGTGCAGAAAATGTTGGGACAGGTGGCTTTTGGATAAGGCCTGATGTTGCGCAAGCTTCTGCTATAGGGAAACGATGGGGGAGTAATTTTAGTATTGATAATAATGATTCTGGAATCTCAATGGTGGCAGGGCAAACCTATTGGTTGGTAGCCAAATATGAATTGCAACCGGCAGAAACCATCGTCAAACTTTGGATCAATCCAGACTTCGCAACGCTAGAAACAGAAAGTAATCCAGATGCAACGAAAACAACTGCTGCGCTCGGCGATGTCACCACTGTAGATATTGCGGTAGCCACGACTGGTGCCGGAGATTATGAAATTGATGCCTTGCACTTTTTCTGCGAAGCCCCGACGGACTGCCCCGGTGAGGTAACGGATCATTTTGATTATGGCAGCACGACATTGGTGGACGATGCAAACGGAGGAAGCGGGTTTGCTAGCCCTTGGCAAAAAATCTCACCGGATGTGACTTCTGCTAAGGCATCTTTTGCATCGGGTTCGCTCTTGGGAGGGGTCGATGCGGTGGGCAATAAATTAAAACTGGATTTGTTGGATGAGACAGAAGGCATTACTATTGAAAGAAGTATTGATAAGATATTCCCTGTCGGACGATCATTTTGGGTATCCGCAATGGTTCGGGCAGAAAATATTGCCAATGGTGGATTTTGGATCAGGCCGAACAATAATCAGGTTGTTGCAATTGGTAAAAGTTGGGGAACTCACTTGAGTGTTGATAACAATAATTCTACAATAGGTATGGTGGAAGGGCAAGCTTACTGGATAGTAGCCCAATATGAATTACAAGCAACAGAGACGGTTGTCAAACTTTGGGTTGACCCTAATTTAGATGAACTACAAACCGCAACCAATCCGGATGCTACCAAAACAACCAGCAGCATTGGGTCGGTAACGAGCATTGCCATATCAGTTGCGCCATCCGGTGCTGGCGATTATGAAGTAGATGCCTTGGAGTTGCTTTGTGAGGCACCGATCCGTTGCCCAGGTGAAGTGATGGAACAATTTGAGTACGATACGGCTACCGTAGTGGATAATGCAAATGGAGGAACTGGATTCCTCGGTCCCTGGCAGAAAACATCTGCGGGTTCGGCTTCTGCATCGTTTGTGGCAGGATCGCTCTCTGGCATGATGACGCCGTCTGTGGGCAATAAGTTACGCTTGGATCTGCTAGACGAAACGGAGAGTTTAGTCCTTGAAAGAAACTTGGGCAAGGGCTATCCTGTTGGACATGATCTGTGGGTATCCGCAATGGTCAGGGCAGAAAATATTGCCAATGGCGGTTTTTGGATAAGACCAAACAATGAACAAGTTTCTGCAATTGGAAAAAGTTGGGGAACTCGTCTAAGTATTGATAACAATAATTCTGCAATTAATATGGTGGAAGGACAAGCCTATTGGCTGGTAGCCAAATATGAATTGGGGGAGGCAGAAACGGTCGTTAAACTTTGGATCGATCCTGATTTAACGGAACTACAATCAGAAGCGAATCCAGATGCTACAAAGACGACCAGTAGTATTGGCAATGTAACGAGCATCGCCATCGCCGTTGCCCCGTCCGGTGCCGGAGATTATGAAGTGGATGCCCTGCGTTTGCTTTGCGAAGCACCAACCCGTAGTTGCTTGTATGATCTGGTCCTTAGAGATGCTCCCATTACTGACGGAACTTATGCTGTTGATAACAATCTGATTTCAGATGGTGAGGTTGATTTAGGAACAAATGTTATTTTCAAGGCAGGAAACAACATTACTTTAGAACGAGGATTTACAGTGCATCCCAATTCAAACTTTGAAGCCCTCATCGAAGGGTGTGGACAATAATATCTAAAATAGAAAACAGACAACTACAAATTTGCAGTTGTCTGTTTTTATGAAACTATTTGCTACAACATAGCCGAAGGTCTGTTGTGCGCGAATCTAGTAACGGTCTCCTGACCGGATTGCAAGAAAACAATAGTATCAATTCCCACAACCCTCAATAACACATTCGAATACCGCACCTAATTCTACCTCAAACCCCGGCCCCAAATCAACCTCAGTTCCTGCACTGAAAATCACTTCCCCACCTGGGACGATAACTTGACTAGAAAAAATATCCCCAACAGTTTCGTAAACGGCGCCTCCCGCTTCATAACCGGGAACATCATATGCCATTGGGCAACAATCGGTTATCTGGCTAACAGTGGTCGTACAGCTTGCTACACAACCCGTTGGATCAGTGACGAGAACCGTGTAAGTACCCGCTGCCAATCCGCCAACTACAAAATTCTCCCCGACAGCGGTGCCGTTAGCATCTTGCCAGAGATAATTATAGCTTGTTCCTGCGATACCGCCATCTACAATGGCATATACAGAGCCTTCAAGATCGCCATTGCATAGAATTGGAGTGCTGTTGCAATAGACTTGCCAGTTGCATTGTCCAGTAGGTTCGTTGACCTCGGCCTCGTTGACGGAAGAACATCCGTTGGCATCCGTAACAGTCAGGGTGTAAATTCCAGGAGCAAGATTATCCGTAGCGGAAGAGGTTTCCCCATTGCTCCATTGGTAAGTATAAGGTGGCGTTCCTCCAGCAACAGTTGAAATAATATAACCATCATTGCCACCGGGTGTAGTAACATCGCTTGGGGCTAAAGCCACTTGAAGAGGGGTAGGTGCCTCAAGTGTAAAACAAGCATTCGCCTCACAACTTTGATTAGAATCATAAATCGTTACACAATATGTACCCGAACCAAGCCCATCAATTACAGAACCGGTCATGCCATTACTCCAAGTATAGAAAAATGCAAACTCCGAAGGAACAGCCGAGACGATGATATACCCATCTCCACCAGTAGTGCCCGGTACTGACGCACAAGTTGGGTTTTGCAATGCTAGTACTAAGACTTCGCAATTGGGACCTGTAGGCTCATTGACTTGCGCCTCGTTGATGGTAGAACATCCATTGGCATCCGTAACCGTTACGGTGTAAATTCCAGCGGTGAGCAAATCTATATTGCTAGAAGTTTCTCCGTTATTCCATTGATAATTGTAAGGTGGTGTTCCACCAGTTACGGTAGAAACGATATAGCCATCATTCCCACCAGATGTGGTAACATTGCTAGCCGCTAAAGCCACCTGAAGAGGAGCAGGTGCTTCTAGGGTAAAACACTCCTCAATAACACAACTTTCCGTTGCATCATACATGGTCACACAATATGTACCCGCGCCCAATCCATCAATGGCAGCACCCATCATACCGTTACTCCACGAGTAGAAAAACTGCACTCCCGCAGGTGCACCGGAAACGATGATAAAACCATCTCCACTAGCAGTACCTGCTTCGGCAGCGCAAGCTGGATTTTCTAAAGTAACCAAAACGATTTCGCAATTGGTAGTGGTAGGCTCGTCGACTTGGGCCTCGTTTACAGATGTACATCCATTGGCGTCGGTGACCGTTACTGTATAGATACCGGCAGCGAGATTATCCGTAGCGGAAGAGGTTTCTCCATTACTCCATTGATAAGTATAAGGCGGTGTACCACCAGAGACCGTAGAAATAATATAGCCATCATTTCCCCCAGGAGTAGTAACGTCACTTGCGGATAAAGCAATCTCAATAGGGGCAGGAGCCTCTAGTGTAAAGCAGGCATCAACGACACAAGATTCGTTTGCATCATACATGGTCACACAATATGTACCCGAGCCGAGTCCATCAATAGCAGAACCTGTCATGCCATTACTCCAAGAGTAGAAAAACTGTACGCCTGCTGGAGCACCGGTAACGATGATATATCCATCTCCACCAGTTGTTCCTGGGATAGCTGCACAGGTAGGATGTTGTAAGTTTTGCAAAACGACTTCACAATTCGTAGTCGTGGGTTCATTCACCTGAGCTTCATTGACGGTAGAACATCCATTCGCATCAGTAACCGTTACGGTGTAAATTCCAGCGGTGAGTAAATCTATATTACTAGAGGTTTGGCCATTATCCCATTGATAAGTATAAGGCGGTGTACCACCAGAGACCGTAGAAATAATATAGCCATCATTTCCCCCAGGAGTAGTAACGTCACTTGCGGATAAAGTCACCTGAAGAGGAGCAGGTGCCTCTAGTGTAAAGCAAGCATCAATAACACAGGATTCAGTTGCATCATACATGGTTACACAATATGTACCCGAGCTTAATCCATCAATTGCAGAACCTGTCATCCCATTACTCCAAGAATAGAAAAACTGTACACCTGCCGGTGCACCAGAAACGATGATATACCCATATCCACCACTAGTTCCCGGTACTGAAGCACAAGCCGGGTGTTGTAAATCTTGCAAAACGATCTCACAATTCGTGGTCGTAGGTTCGTTGACTACAGCCTCGTTAACGGCGATGCATCCATTGGCGTCGGCAACAGTTAGCGTGTAAATTCCGGCAGTAAGTAAATCTATATTACTAGTCGTTTTTCCATTACTCCATTGATACGAATAAGGAGGTGCTCCGCCAGAGACAGTAGAAACGATATAACCATCATTTCCTCCATTGGTCGTAACATCTCCTACTGCTAGAGTAATTTCAATAGGAGGAGGAGCAACTAAGGTAAAACAAGTATCGACAGCACAAGTCTGATTGGCATCATTCATGACAACGCAGTACGTTCCTGCATGGAGTCCATCAATAGCAGATCCCGTCATGCCATTGCTCCACGAGTAAAAAAATTGTTCTCCACTAGGCATGCCAGAAAGTGTAGCCCTCACCAACTGTTCCGGGTGTAGCATCACCACAACTTGGGTTGACGATGTCGTTAACGACTATACTACAGTTCTGTGAAAAGGCATTGGGGGTAAAGTTGAGCAACAATGAAAAGAAAAGAAATAGGGACAAAGTAATTTTTTGTTTGGTAGGTCGGTTTACATTCATTAGTCTCATTTTTAATAATTAATTATAGAACAATTTGCTAATATATTAATAATTTTAATATTATTTTAGACTATTGATCTGAAAT
>JAHDGC010000102.1:9067-13727 GCA_020627865.1 Saprospiraceae bacterium
TGAATGCATAATTTTTTGTGCAAAAACCGTGCTCGTTGATGATTAAGTTTGGACACAGAAAAATTTAGTTATAACTTATACCCGACTCCAAGCTCCAACCCAATTAGGTTGTAATGTTGTCTAAGGGGGTAATCTTTATGATTAAACGTGTCCAGAAAATATCTAAATGATGGGGTGAGATTTATGACCCATTTTTCAGATATATGAAATTTGCCAGAAATGCCAACGTGGATAGAAGGGGCTAACCGAGGTCTGAAAAGAGGAACTTCATGAGTTTGAATATCAATAAAAGACTCTTGTTCGTCTAGCATTTTTCCAGAGGTTGATAATTTCAAGTTGATGGCAACACCTGTGTGGATAGCCATGCCCCATTTTCCTTTTTTGAGTTGATAGCCAAACAGTACCGCTAAGTCTATGAGTTGGTGGTAATTATAGTGGTGTACAATCCGTGTAAGATGCTTTTTATTTGTTATCGTATCGAGTATGGGGCTATGGTTGCCATGATAATTTCTATACAAAGCATAAACGCCGTTAGGAATAGTATCTATAATTGAAGTTTGTTGGGTGTAGTCAAATTTTTCCGCGATTCGAGTGTATTGCAACCCAGAGGTTAACTGGAATCCGGAGTTGTGGAGTGTATTGAAAAGTATTCCAAAATTAATGGCTTCTCGTACCGATTCTGTTTTTTGTCGGAGGAGTAATAATGACGTGGCATCGGCTTGCGGAGCAGTTATTTTTTTTAGTGGAATACTAACGCCATTTTGTAAACTGAGGGTGAATTTTAAGTTCTTTTTTGATGAAAATATCTGTTTAGGCTGACTATGTTCTGCTAGGCGTTTAGTCTCGAAAGGAAAAATACTTTTCTCCTTTTGAACAAGGGAATCCGGAATGATTACAAAATGAGATAGCGGAAGTGTTTTTAGTTTATTTGTCAAAGGAAGGAATGCCCTTTTATATTTTTGAGGGAGGGTAGCCAATGCTGCTCCTTGATTTGTATCCTTTGTTTTTGCTATGGTTGTTTTGCTTGGATAAACTTGTAAGGTATGTGGGGTTACATTTTTTTGCAAATCTGAAACAAGGCTTTTGTTTGAAGGTTTGAGCTGGGTTTTTGTCTGTTTTCCGGTAAGCGTTCTTTTCTGCATATCTTGCTGCGTTTCTTTTTTATGAAGTTGCTTTTCAGAAACATCTGGGAAAAGATCAGCATGGAAGATTGTTCTCGCCTTTGTAGAGTTTTTTGTATTTATATTGTTGTAGGTTGGGCTTGTTTGTTGCTGCTCTGTTGCTATGGTTTTTAAATCAGGAATAATCGACTTGGAGGAAATGGATACCTGCTCGGAGATTTTACTTTCTTCGAGCGCAGCATTTTTAGAAATGTTTTTTTCTTTGATGCTATTTGTTGTTACTTTTTGTGAACTATCAAATGTTACTTTTTGGAATTTCAGTAAGGACTTTTTGTCTTCCTTTTTATTTTCTATATATGAGATTTCTTCCTTTTGGGTAGATAAATTTTTGATTTTAAAATAGCATACAGAAAGCAAGAGTATACCGATAATCAAAGAACTTGAACATGAAAACCAGAATAGCAATCTCCTTTTGCGATCTTTTTTATTAATAGCATCTACAGCCGGTTCGATTGCAGCCCAGGTTTTGTCCAGATCAACTTCAGAATAATAATCCTGATAATTTTCCCTTATATTTTTATCAAATTCTTTATTACTCATATAGATGCATTTCTAGGATAATCAATCAGAGCATGTTGGGCGTTTGGTCTTTAGAGCCTGTCTGCCACAGGCAGGCGAGAATAGTCAATTTTTTGATTAGGCAAGCCTGCCTGGCAACCTGCCTGACAAGTCACGCAGACAGGGCCACGCAGACAGGGCGCAAAAAACGGAGTTATGCCATAGCGTAATGAGTATTTTTGCAACGCCGTATAATCGAAAAAGTGGCACCTGCCTGCGTGTCCGCAAGGACAGGCAGGTTCGCAGTTCAATTATTAAACTCCCAACATGCTCTTAATTTCGTTTGCAAAGATTTTCGTGCTCTAGATAATTGGGAGCGTGACGTCAATTCTGAGATATTTAATAGCTCTGCGATTTCCTTGTGGGTATAACCCTCAATGATATAAAGATTGAAGATCGTTCTATACCCATCAGGAAGAGCCTGAATATGTTTGAGAATTTGTTCTTTCCCGAGTTGTTGATAAATAGTTGGTTCTACTACCATATTGGTTTCTAGGAAATCTATTTGTGAGATTTCATTCCGATAACATTTTTTTCTAATCCATGCGAGAGATGCCCGAACAGCTATCCGTTTCATCCAGCCTTCAAAAGAACCAGTAGGTTTGTAATATTTTATATTAGCAAAGATTAAGATTAAAGTTTCTTGCAATACATCTTGGGCCATATCTTGATCCCTTGAATATCTACGGCATATTGTCATAAGCATAGGCGAGTATTTCTTGACAAGAAAATACTGACTCTTTTTGTCATTGCGTTGGCAATTTTGTATCAATGCTTTTTCTGTATACAATATTTTATACTTTAAGTATTATTTAGGGCAAACGTCTTGTAAAAGTTCTTGTTTAAAAGTAGGACATTGATGAATTTTCTGTTAGGAATGAGGAATTAGTAAGAGCATGTTAAGTGTACAGGTTATTGTGCATCTTATTATTCCCTCATTCGTTATCTAAGATACAGAAAAAAAATAATGTGCACTATTGATCCCTGATGATACTAAACTCTCCCTCAATATAAATGTCATCCTGTGCTGCATTCAGGGCTTGATTCTGTGTTGTTCCAGAAAAATATCCTGAAATTTTTTCCCCAACCGCTGTTCCATATTCCGTAACAACAAAGTTTTCAACACTATTAAAGAACCGATACCCATACCCGTTCGTTGTATTGATCATAGCATCAAATGAGTGATCATCATTACTGTAATCCCCTGTGGTAATGCCATGAACGGTGAAAAGATGCACAATGGTATCTATTGAATTTTCTGACACACCGAAGTTAAACGTTGTGATAAAAGGAGTCGGCGAAGGGGCTTGGCTCCAGTTTGCGAGCGGGTAAATATAATTTGTCCCTTCGGCCTGTATGAGGAGGTAATTGTCAAGCGCTTCGTCACAAGTCAAAATTGCCCCGACATCAACAAAATCTCCACTAGGAATTTGTATATATTCGCTTTGGGTCAACGCTTCTGGATTAACACCATAAATTTCGTGGGTAGCACCGGGGCAGGTAAGCACTGTGATCTCAAAAGGGTTTTGGGAATATGTGAAATTACTAGGAATACCATTTGTTCTTACAACAATAGCACCTTCTTCTAAAGATATTCCATCACAATCTAAAAGGTTGCCCGAAATTGTAATGTAATTATTTTCAGGAACGTTGAACTCGATAGTTCCCAAAGAAGTATCGCTATCAAAAGGACCGAAATCTTCTTGGTAAAGGGGCTGGTTGCAAGCACCTCGAATTTCTATTGTCAACAATTCATTTGCAGGAACATAGCCGCTTAATGCACCATTTTCTCCCGGGTAGTTGTTAGACGAAATCAGCCCGCTTTGCGTCTGTACAATAACGGACACATCGGTAATCGGTAATTGATCCAGTTGGGAAACTAGGGTTAAATCAAGGATAATACTCTCGATAGGAATATCGCAATTCCAGAATGAAAAGTGAGAAACATTACCCACATAAAATCCATTTTCTAACATCGCTTTCCCTTCTTCTATCCAGATGCCATAATCATAATTGAACCACCATAGAGGAATTTCAGCAGGGGCATTATTGAGGAGCGCTTGAGGAATGGGGAGCTTTATTTCTGTTGTAAACCCGTCGGCGATATTTAAGGTCTCGCCAGCCTCTCCTTGTAATTCAACGGCAATCATACCATATGTTGCTAGCCCGACTTCCTGGCTGAAGTTATTGACCCCCTGTAGGGCACCGGGCATTTCTTGGAATGTTTCGTCTTGTGTCGGATTGAGCCATTTACTGGCAACGTGAACGGTGCCGGAGTAAGCCTCCCCAGTTTCTTTCTTTATACTATTGGCTTGGAAATTTAAAGAAGCCCCTCCAGAGATGTTGACAATTCCTCCTGTCGTACTTTCGATAGTAGCATCGAAACTTTTTTCTAGTAATACAATTTTGATGTGATTTTTTATATTAGGAACTGGGTAAAAACGACGGCCACTCGGATGATAATTCTCATGGATAATCTTTACAAAAGTACCTTTTTTGTTCATGGTAATATTTTCTACAGAGAAAAGCCCGAATTGATCTGTTTCTGCCTCCCAATTGCCCAGTGAAACTTTAGCATCAGGAATAGCCTGCCCAGATTCATCGACAACAAATCCGGAAATGCCTCCGGTTATATTTTCCACCACAGGCTCATAATTTTCGATGATTTCCGGTATGTGGTTTTCTTCTTCGATAATGGTGGTGTCAGTGTTTTGCCGACAGGAAAAAATTAAAAGAAAGCATAGTAAGCTAAATATTATATCGTTTTTCATTGTGAAATGTTTTTTAGTAGCGGCGAAAAAATAAGATCCCGTTTTCAGGTTAGTTATTCTTTCAACGTTACTTTCTATTAAAGAATTAATCTTTTCAATAATTAAAGAATAAAATAGAGCAGAACGTTGCACGGGCAATAAAATAATTTT
>JAHDGC010000103.1:0-6285 GCA_020627865.1 Saprospiraceae bacterium
CGGTAAAAACACCTCGCCCAGATAGTTCACTTTCAGCGATGTATAATTGTGGGATTCTTTGTGCCATTTACGTGGAAGGAATAGGGATTAATTTTAGGTGTATTTGTATGGCGTATGCGATACGCCCCTACGTGATTTCTATCATTAATTGGCCCTTGTCTACCGCGGCTCCTTTCTCTACATGAATCGCTTTTACAACGCCCTCTCCCATCGCCTTAATCACATTTTCCATCTTCATGGCCTCTAGGATGCAGACACTGTCTCCTTTAGCAATAGTATCCCCTATTTTTACGGATACTTCCAAGACTAGTCCTGGCATCGGTGCCTTTATAGCGTTTGCTTTGGCAGACTGCACATTCGTCAAACCCATTTGCTTGACCATTTGATCGAAGGCATCCGAGACAGCCACATCATAAGGATTCCCATTAACCTCAAACCGGAATTGCTTCTCTTCATAATTGACATCTAGCAATTTTGCCTTAAAGGCCTTACCTCCCACTAGGACATGATAACGCCCTTCTCCTTCTACAACAAAATCAAGCGCTTCGACCTCTTCTGCAGCAGGTATAAAATCAAATTTCTCGTTTACGTTTACCTTAAATGCTTCCATAATCGCATTTTTCATTTCTTTTTTTATAATCAAAACATATTTACTAAATGCATAACCGATAAATTCCCCGCTAAAGTACACCTATCCGACAAACAAGTCTGACCCCTGCCTGCATATCCTGCGGATATGCAGGTCTAAAAGTCGAGCGAAGCGAGACGGTCTAACATCTAAAAGCGCAGCGATCTAAAAATGAGCTTCAGCGAATGCTCTACCCTTTCCCAACCCTCGTCATAAAATAAGTTTCAAATATCGTATAAATCAGGTAAATCCAGAAAAAAGGAATCAGAAAAGCATTGGACTGTGGCATAGCGATTTTATGAAAACCAAAGACCAACACGACCGCAAACAACATCTTCAAGATGACAAATAAAACGATAACTGTGGTAAAATTATGCTTATTCTGACTTTTCGCAGATTTTGAAGCCAAGCCAAACATGGCAATATTCAGTACGATAAAAAAAACACAGGATAACCAAGAAAAGCTTTGAAAAGGAGAAATTGCAGGAATTTGGTGCATAAAAAACAAAGAAACGACAGCCGCTAAAGAAAATAGCCCAAGATATTTGAAAAACTCCGAAACTGTCATTCCTTCTTAAAAATTATGTCCTTTAAAGTCAGATATAAAGCAGCTAAAACAGAAAAAAGGGCTAAAACAGCTGTAAATAATGGTTTTTCCATTTCAAAATATGCATCTAGCCTTTGACCAATTAAGGTAAAAACCAAGATGATGGCAGCCATTTGAAAAGCCATACCTGAGTATTTCAGGTACTCGTTTACATTATGTTCTTTAGCTGGCGATTTTTGCTCCGACTTCTTTTGGCTTTTTGACAATATTATTATTTTTATGGTTTACATGCATTCCATTTTGGGTTGCTCCTGCCATTTTACAGACCACATTAAAATATGCTCCGGCTTGGATAACAAGCTTATTTGTTGAAACATCACCCGAAATTTTGGCACTTTCTCGAACATCTAACAAGCCTGTTACAGTTAAGTTCCCTTCAAATTTCCCTTCTATCATGGCATTGGCACAATCCACATCGCCATCAACAAAACCGGATGGGCCGATGATTACTTTTGCCTTGCATTTTAAAGATCCTTTTATAGTACCATCTATACGAATATCATTTTCTGCCGTAACAAAACCTTCAATGATTGTTCCCTGCACGATGCTATTCAACGCATGCGAAGAGGTATTGCTCGGAACTCCCCCTGCGACTCCATTATCGGAATTGTTCTTTTTTGATCCAAACATATTAGTTATTTTTCGTTAATACGTAAAATATTTATTAATTACAAATATTTCCTTACCTCAATATCTTTTCTATTGAAAATAAAAATACGCAAAATTACATAATTTCTATAATTATTTGCATTTAAATCGTTGATTAGTAAACCTAACAAAAAAAAATAATGCCTTGCAAATAAATTACAAGGCATCATTTTTATATAAACAGTATCATCGTAAGGCATTACGATTTTACCATGAAATGCATTTTTAAAGCTAATTCAGCAAGGAATCCAACATTTCTTTCACGGGATAATTTATCTTGTAATCACTAGAAATTAGGACAATAAACATTCCGTTTTTCTGGGCCACAAATTTTATAAACCAAAGCAAACTCAAATGCTCCGTTACCGTTACTTGCCGGACGCAAAGAGGAAACATTGACATCATAACTAAACCCGAGGGTAAAATCTTGATAATCAAAACGAGCGGATAAAATTACGGCATCAAAAGTCATCGCTTTTTCGAAGTGATTAGAAATCCGTGCCCAAGCTCCGAGTTGGAATGCTTGCTGAACGCGACGAGTTTTTCCTAATAAAAACTTCAAACTTGTCCCTGTATTCAATTCAAATGAAGGCCCTTGAAGCATCGTGATCAAACCTGGCACCAAACCAACACGATCCGACATCATCAACTCCCCACCAGCATGAAGGGTGAATTTACTATATAATGGCTCAAATTCCTGATCGTAAAAAGATTGGTTCGCCCGATTAAGGTGTTGATAAGCCGCTCCCATAAAGAAGTTGTTATCAGAATCAAAAACGGTAAACCATAAAAGTCCGGCTCCTATATCAGCAAAAAGGAAATTTTCAAGTGCTAGACCGCCTTCTTGCGGATCAATATCGATCCATTGTCCTTCTCCGTTATGTTGGTTAGGCCAACGAGCCTTGATAAAATCAATACTTCGCTGAGAAACCCCGACCTCACCACCGACAACAAGATAATGTGCTTTCCTACGATAACCGCCCATTTTCTTTGCATAGGAAAGCGAAAGTCTGCCCTGAAGCGTAGCAAAGGCTAATTCTCCAGCTTTATCTCCCCAAAAAGAAGCGCCTATTCCAAAATAATCATAACGACCGACCGGAATCCGCTGATCGTAAGAAACAGAATAGGTGTTATAAGCATTCGATTTCAAAACACTGGCCCACTGGTTCCTGTAATTTCCGACCAAACGAATATTACAATTCATCACCCCGGTAAGTGCCGGGTTCAGATTCAGTGGTGATAGATAAAACTGCGAGAAATGGAGATCTTGTGCATTCAAGGATAAGCCTCCCAGAACGCCAAGAAAAATAAAAAGTAGTTTCTTAAATCTTTTCATGAACCGATAAGTTTGCAAAACAGAAAGTGAATAAATAAAATTTAAGGATTCCTTAGAAATAGAAGCTTGAAAAGTAAAGATAATTAAATTTGTTTAAAATTTAACCCTAAACAAAAATTTATACTTATGATTTAACATATAAGTTTAAGCAATAAAATATGCATGACTAAATTTACGGGTAAGACAATAAAGCTGTTCAATAGCCCATACAATCAAACCGTTTCATCTCTTTTACATATTTCCACTAGTGTTTAGTTCGGCGTCAGCAGTGTTTTTCCAATATATTTTAATTAACATACACAAACACTTCACTTATACTGCTCCGAAGCCCCTGAAACGATCAAAATAGTAACGTTATTCCTAATGACTTATTTTTGAAAGATTAAACTTTGTAACGACATAGTGTTATGATTTGCAATACAATCAACCACATCACTCACTCGTAGCACCGTATTTATCTATAAGAATATCGTCAAAAAAGTCTGCTTTTTCAAACAGCCTGTTGAATAGCTTTATCCCCGTATCTTCATTGAGATAACGGTCATAAATTATCAAGGACAATACAATATCATTCTCTTTCAAACTGAAAGTGAGACTGTCGAGATTATAATTCTGGCGTAGTAGAAACTCGTAGAGGGGCTTAATGTTGTGCTTGGGGAGATTGCACAAGTATGCATCCCCAATTATTAAGCCAGTTTTCTCTACAATTGTACCGGTTTTGTCGTAGTAGCGTATATTAATTTTGGCCGATCCTTGCTGAACTTCCCAGTTTTTTGGTCCTATTCTGGACAACCCAACCTGATGACCCAACTTTTCGATAATGTTCTCTATGGTTTTCGCTACTCCGGTGGCTTCATATTCATCAACGTGTGAAGGGAGCATAACGCGTGCTCCACAATGGCCACAATAATCTTTTTCTACGGTATCTTCATATACCATGTTCAAACAGGAGACGCACCGTGTTCCTTCTCTTTTCCCTGATTTTGTAAATTCCTCCAGGGTTTCGTATAGGTAATTTGCCGGAAGGGAAAATCCGATATTATCACTATCTCGCATGATAAAGGTGTTCACCCCGATAATATTTCCACCACTTGAAATCAATGGGCCACCGCTATTCCCAGGGTTGAGTGCTGCATCATGCTGGATATATGGAATATCGTTTTGTATATGCCTTGTATTGGAAATGATACCTGATGTGAAGCTGTATTTCATTCCGAAAGGATGCCCTGCAGCCACGACACTTTCTCCGATGGTTCGCAAACTTTCCTTATCCAGCATCACCAAGGGCATATCATGGTCTTCCGGCGCCCCTAAAAGGGCCAAATCATACTTTTCGTCTGTATAAATAACGCTCGACAGTGTTTTCTCAAATTTATTACCACCAATAATAACTTCTCGGTTATCCCTGACCACATGTGCATTGGTTACGATGAGGTCATATCCTTTCAGATAAAACCCCGTTCCCTTACTGTAGGGTGTCGCAATCTGAATGATCACATCTTCAAATCGCTTTATTTTATCTTCCATAAAATTCTAGTGTAGTAAACAAGTAAAAATTACACGGATTGGGGAAAACCCTATATATTCAAATTCCGGATCATAAGTAGCCAAGATTTGGCAAATTGGGGTAAACTCGAAAAATCTATCTGGCCTGATCGAAGGCTCAATTTAGGAAATTTATCCAAATTCGCTTCCTCAATGCCTTCCAACATCCGTTTAATGGCTTTTTTATTAAATTTTTTGTTCTTCGAATTATAATATGCAAAGGTGAAACCCAAGGATTTGAAATAATCGGCCTCCGTCACCTGATAATACAGATGTAACAACTCCCGTATGGGCTTCGGCACCGCAAAGTTAAACATAAAATACCCAATAATATAACCGGGGATAGATAAGGCCACCTCCGGATAGTCATTTTCTAGGTACCAATCCATATTCCGGATTTCTCCATCAATAAAGTTCTTGATTTTATCCTGATTTACAGGGCTGGTTATCCCAAAAGTAGACTTTACCCGATAGAACTCCTTAAAGTAGTCCTCCTTCTTCCGGTCAAGCAATTTGGTCATTTCCTTATGGAGTAAAATATTTTTTTGTGCAACCGTTTTGCTGTCTTTGGCAAAATACAAGCGGTGCAGCCGCTCTAAGGTTTCCATCATGAACCCTTCAGGCTTCACGAGATAATCCAGCTTATAAGCCAAATTCAGATATTGATAAACAACACTCCCAGGGTACTTGCCCCTATCTAATGTACCATTATCCACATCATCCAATATCTTGGTAATCTCCTGAATCACATATTGATACTTGATTTCCTTCTCAGCTTCTGGAATATCCTGTACATGCCCATTTTCTACAGGCTGCAACATATCAAATTCGTCTAGCAACAAATCATCCTGCTTGTCAGCATGTGTAGCAACCTCCCTGATGGCATAATACAGTTTATAAGGCGAACCATCCAAGGTGTAGGTGTCCGAAATAATTGCGATATTATTGTTATCGTCCAAGGAGAATCTGCTGTACTTTAGCTTAAAATTCTGCTCCAGTAAACGCCACATAAAGCCAACATTCAAGGACTCCGTATGCGCTACTTTAGCCTCTATTTTCACTTTTTTAGCATTGGCAAATCCTGTCAGCTTTTTAGATCCTTGGAATACTTCAAAATACAAACCATCCGCCTCTTCCCTTACGATCACATTTTTTTCTTTTTCATCCAGCAAATATTCGAAGAACTCCTTGTAGGATTCCAGATATTCCTCTGCCTCAAATTTCTCCAAAGAACGATCCCAGGCATCATACTGCCTTGTTCCTTTGTAAGAATCACTGTATCGCCCAAATTTTATATCTGGTTGTACTTCATCATCGGGGGTATATCCCCCGAATAATCGATCAAATAGTCCCATTGGTAAGTTTTTTCATCTGAAGCGTAAAATAATATTTTTATACAAAAAGCAAAATAAATAATCTCCCGATATTGGCAATTATTTTAATTCGGCACAAAAAAAATAATAAAATCATTCATTTTCATCCAAAAAAGTATAAATCCTATTAAAATTTCGGCATATTAGC
>JAHDGC010000103.1:6385-13720 GCA_020627865.1 Saprospiraceae bacterium
TCATTCATTTTCATCCAAAAAAGTATAAATCCTATTAAAATTTCGGCATATTAGCGATAGTAAGTTTCAAAATATGCTGGTTTCCCAAACAACCAGTCCTTTATTTTTTTATATCAATGGAATTATTCAGAACTGTAATGCATTTTTCAAACCAAGAACCTTTCATAAAACATGCAGACCCTATCCTCTGTATAGGTTCTTGCTTTGCCAGTCATATGGCAGAAAAGCTACGAGAAATGAAATTTGAGGTTATGGAAAATCCTTTCGGCATTTTATATAACCCCGTTTCTATCGCCCGGATGCTCAACCGGCTCATCTCCGGAGAACGATATACCCATGAAGACCTCTTCGAGCATCAGGGACTTTGGCACAGCTTTGACCATCATGGCAAATTTTCTGATCCCGATCCTCAAAAATGCCTCGACAACATTAATCAGGAAATTACCAAAGGGCAATCATTTCTAAACAAAGCAAAATACATTATCCTGACCCTTGGCACAGCCAATGCCTTTAAGGTCAAGAAAAACAATTATATCGTGGCCAATTGCCACAAACTTCCCAGTAACCAGTTTCTCCGGATGAGAATCGGGCCAGAAAAATCGCTAATGGTGCTCAAAGAGGCCCTCCAAACCATACAAGAACGCAACCCCGGTATACAAGTCATTGGCACCATAAGCCCCGTCCGGCATATCCGAGATGGTTTTGTTGAAAACCAAAAAAGTAAGGCGACCCTAATTCTGGCCGTTGACCAATTGGTTAAAAAATTAGATTTTTTTCGTTATTTTCCAGCCTACGAAATTGTGATGGATGACCTGCGGGATTATCGCTTCTACGAAGAAGATATGATTCATCCCAATAGTATCGCGGTAAATTATATTTGGGATAATTTCAAGAAAAGCTTTTTTGATGTCAAAAATCAATCCCTTTTGGCTAGAATCGAGGGTTTGGTTAAAGCCACAAAGCATCGCCCGATCCATGCACACTCGCAGGAGCACAAAAAGTTTGCCGCAAACCAACTGGAAAAGGTGAAAGTGCTGGAAGAGCAGTTTCCATTTTTGGATTTGAAAGAGGAGAAAGCTTTGTTCGAGGGGTATTTATTGTAGAAACGCATTACGTGTGGAGACGCATTGCATGTGGAGACGCATTGCAATGCGTCTCTACCATCAAACAAAAAAATATCAAACTATATCATGAAACACCTAACCACTCTACTACTTATCTTGCCCCTACTCGCAAGCGCACAATTCACTGAAACCACCTACATCCAAGGCATCTTCGTAAGACCGTCTAACATCAGCTACCACGATTTTGATAATGACGGCTTTTCCGATATGATATTTACGGGAGGAGGAGTTGTCTCTTGGGCAAAAAATCTAGGTGGGCAAGAACTATGGAGCACCAATAAGGTTATAGATTTCTCCGATGTTATCCCACGCCAAATGCAGGTGGCTGATCTTGATGGAGATGATGCTCTAGATATAGCACTCCTCGCCACGAGTGATGGCCAGAACATCCACCTTTATTGGTACAGCAACCCTGCGGCTTACCTTTATAATGACACCATTCGTATTGATTTTATTGCTAATCCGATCGCCGAGCTGCCGGAACTGTCCCTTGACCTTGCCGATATAGATCAGGATGGCGATATGGATATACTCGTCGCTGCTCGTGTGGACTATGGCCAATCCTTCGCTCAGATATTGTCTTATATCAATGATGGTCAAGGCAATTTTAGTAAAACAGTAGTCGCTGATTTTCCGGCCATAAGGAATCCGCGGGATCTCCTGATGCATGATCTAAACCAAGATGGTTTTCCTGATATTTTGGTTTCCCAGAGTGAGGAGCTAATTCTTTACTATGAAAATCTAGGAGGAAATGGCTTTAATCCTGCCGACACCATTTTATATCCAGATTTTTATACCATCAGCACTTTTGATGTCGCAGATTTGAACGGAGATGGAAATGATGATATTATCCTTGGCAGGAATGGTATCGGACAGATCAACTGGTTCGAGCAATCCGATTCATTAAATTTTGACACAGAGCATATCCTCTATTATCCAAGCTTGGGCGTCAACGTAATGGATATTGCTGACATTGATAACGATAATGATCTTGACATTGTGTTTACATCTAACGGAGATTATGACCTTAATTATTTTTTAAACGACGGTAACGGAAACTTTGGCGATTTGGAAACCATACTCGATGATATTGCGTCTACTTGGAGGCGAACCCTGCTTGTTGCCGACGCGGATAGTGATGGGGATATGGATATTACGTATGGAGGAGGCCACCTTAACGAAAATATGATATTTTACAATACCGATGGTGCTGGCAATTTCGGTTCGGGCAAGGTTTTTTCGATGGCCCCAGGAAGTACCTCGGAAGTTTTTTTCACTGATGTGGATAACGATGGCTATAAAGATTTCATTACGAGAGGTTATGTCCCTAGTGAATTTGGTTTAGCTTGGACTAGATATAATCCTCAGTATGATATTTATGAACAAAGTCGATTTCTGGATATTGCAACAGACCTTGAAACACTTATCGTTTTTGACATCAACAATGATGGACACGATGATGTGGTGTATAGAGGCTCATCAATAGAAACAAGACTCTATTGGCAAATCAACGACGGTTCTGGCAATTTTTCTGCGCCATCGTTAATCGCATTTCCAATAGGTACCAATATTCAATTATATAGTGCAGACCTCAATGGGGATGGATGGACAGATATTGTTGTGAATAACGATGGTCCCCAGAGTATAGGTATTTTTTGGTTTGCCAACCTTGGTGATGCAGGTGGTTTTGCACCACATGAATATATACTTGAAAATAACGCTAACTTCTTGGAGTTTGCAGATATGAATGGGGATGGATTTATAGATATTCTTCCGGTATTAAACAATATTAATCAAGTCGGATGGATAAAAAACAACGGCGGTAGCTTTGACCCTTTTGAAATACTAATCCCAGATTATGTCCTCAGTTCTTGGTCAGAAATCATTGTGGATGATTTTGACGGAGATAATTTGTTAGACATTTTTACTTTCGCCAGCACTGCATACTTTTATAAAGCTAACGGCATCAACACATTCGATGCTCCCGTAACCATACCAACGCAATATCTCGATAGGAGAAAAGTTCAGCTTTTTGATTATGATTCCGATGGCTACCGAGATCTGGTTTATTTGTATTACACATCCGAAGGTACCCATGCTGCTTGGCAACGCAATACCAACGGCCTCAATATTTTTGACGAACCGGAACCCATTGATTGGGAACTAGAACAGAATGCTTACGTCTTTCTTTTTGAGGATATAGATGGGGATACAGATCGCGATATGGTTTATGGTGACTTCACACGACTGCTCTGGAAGAAAAATGTTTCGGCAAATGGCCGGATTGTAGCACAATCATTTTATGATGAAAATAATAACGGTACCCTTGATGCAGAAGAACCGTCCTTGAATAATGTTTCCTTTCAACTCACGCCTGATGAAACGATACACTTCACGGCAAATGATCAGGCTACCCAGTTCTTTGTACACGAAGGCAATTACACTTTAAATGCCGCCACACCAGCAAACTGGAATCTCACAACGGATTCGGCTAGTTATGACATTGTATTCTATCAAGATACAATCATTACCAAAATGTTTGGTTACTATCCCAACAATATTTTTACAAATATAACTTCCAGCATCAGTTCTGCCCCTACCCGATGTGGTTTCACCGTTCCGTTCTGGCTAAACTACACCAATGAAGGCACGACTACGGAAAATGGTTTCGTAAAATTATTTCCCGCAGAACGGGCTACTTATTTATCTGCATATCCAGCCCCCGACACAATCATCAATGATACCTTATTCTGGTCTTTTGAAAATTTGGCTCCGACACATCAACAAGCCATCCAATTGGAATACGAAATTTTTGATGCCTCTTTCACCGGAGACAGTGTAAGTCTTGTTACAGAAATTTATACATTTGATGAAAACAATGTACAGACATTTTCCAACGATCATCATTATACTTCAGAAATCAACTGCACCTATGATCCCAATGACAAACAGGTTAAGCCAATCGGATTACTGGAAGAACATTATACCTTAATAGACGACACCTTGGAATATACTGTTCGCTTTCAAAATACAGGAACGGATACGGCATTTAACATTATAATCACAGATATACTTGATCCGGATCTAGACTGGAGTACTTTCAGGGTAATTGCAAGTAGTCACTATATGAAAACCACCTTAAACCCCCAAACAGGCGAGCTAAGCTGCCTTTTCCCTGACATTATGCTTCCGGACAGTATCGTAAATGAGCCACTTAGTCATGGCTTTTTTAAATATAGGATTTTAGCTACAGAAAACATACCTGATGGCACAATAATTGAAAACTATGCCAGTATAGTGTTTGATGAAAATCTACCTATAACGACCAATACGACCATAAATACCATGATTTCCTCTTTTGCGATAGATGTCCAAGAAGAAGTTAATGACCCACTTTGTTTTGGGGACGATAATGGAAGTATTCTGTTGCAAAATAATGCCATTTTACCCGTTATTTACCAATGGGACAACCCCAACCTAAATGGTGCAACAAATACCGATCTATCCGCAGGAAGTTATCAGGTAACCATCATAAATGCATCAGGAGAGAATTTAATCAAGAGTTTTATTTTAGAAAATCCGCCAACGCTTTTGGCGACCCCAACCACAACACCGCAAAGTGAAAGCACCCTCGGTTCCGCAACGGTTATCTCAACAGGAGGCACCCCACCTTATACCTATAATTGGGATACCAATCCGTCACAAAATACAGAAAGCATCCATGATTTGGATGCTGGTATATATACTGTTACTGTTACCGACAGCAATGGTTGTAGTTTTACATCAACAGTCGAGGTTGACTTTATCAGTGCAACTGCAAATCAAGAGCACAATTTTAAATTTACAATTGTCCCCAATCCAACAGATGGAAATATTTCGATAGTATTCGATGGGCAGGTACCACAAAAATGCAGTTTGGAAATTGCAACTTTATCCGGTAATGTTTTTTATAAAGAAATGTTTGATTACCCGAAAAGTTATATCAATTTACAAACTGCTGATTATGGTTTAACACCTGGAATTTATCTCCTCATGCTCAATATCCATGAGGAAAGGTTTTATAAAAAACTGGTGGTGCTGCCTCGATAGAAAAACTGTATAGGAGACGGAATGTATAGGAGACGGATAGCAATTACAAAATTACAGGAGACGGATAGCATTACAAAATTACAGGAGACGGATAGCAATCCGTCTCTACGCTAAAACACTGGGCAAGTCACACGTCCTGAACCCGGTAACTTTCTACCCGTATCCAAAATCTTGATAATGGACAATTCAGGGCCACCCATACCATGACTAACCCTATTCAACTTAGACATGTTGAGGTCAAAAGAAATGGTATAATAAGTCTGGCGATGATCCAAGCGACAAGAAGCCACAAAGGCATCTTTGCCCACCAAATCCATTTCAACATAAAAACGCATCCAACCACCGAGATAGAAGGCCGTATCAGAATCCTTATAAGCACTTTGCCTTTTCATTTTCACGAAAGTTCCAACATTGATTTCCCGATGAGGGCCTTGATCCGTAAAAATAAAACTCGGAACAAGGCTGGTATTCTGGCCGATACGGAAAGTACCGCCGCCGTGTAAAACCAATTTCCGGAATAATGGAATGGCGTCGTCAGGGTCAGCATTTTCCATGCTATTAGCAGCCATGAAAGAAACATTGGGCTTGTTGATATGTGACAAAGAAGCACCGAGGTAAAAAGAATGGTGCCTATTGACCTGATAAAACCAGCCCACACCGGCATTGAGATTCATATAGCGAATCCTGTCTGGCACACCTTCATGCATAAAGGTTTCCTCTTGAAATCCTACCATTTTGGAGTAATCCATAGAATTACCGATATAAGCACCTTGTAAACCAAAAGATATGATGTTTTGACCTTTGCGATCTAAAGTTTTCATGGCGGATACAGATAAGCCGGCATACAAGGTTGTAAAATCCAGATCGCCTGCTTTATCCGCCGCAAGTTGCAAGCCCGCACCGATGATGCTGCCGTTCCCCGCATTGATCAGTTTCATATCCATAGAACCCGCAGCCGTCTTATACCCTTTCGTAAAGCTGTTCCACTGGCTTCTGGCATTCACGATAAAGCGGATATCACCACCATTAATCAAACCATTCATCGCTGGATTCAATGCAGTTGGTGATGCATGGATATGAGAAAAATGGATGTCTTGTGCCACCACAGAGATCGGCAAAATGAATAGCACTATAATAAAAAAGGTATAGGTAAATTTCTGATACATTCTCCTTAAATTTCTTGAATAATCCTGGGGGGATTTTTCGTCGAAGGAGGGATTCAACATTTTGTTACTAAAAGCGGGGAAATTATTCACCAAAAGTTACAATATTACTACAGATCAAAAACGGTTCCAAGTTGTTGCCGCCTCTTTAATTATAACAAATGGTCCGGTTTATACCGTGAATAAGGTGAGAATGTTATGTTAATGTTGTGGTGTTGAAGTTAATTATAATAACCGGATTATAGAGAAATTCGTTCATAGAAAACGAGAAATTTAGGATAAAAGCTTGTTACAAAAGTGTGCTTGTTTTTTAATTTAAAAATAGTCGCTCATAGTGACATTCAAATTTCAATCAGAAAATTTCATTCCATAAGCTGCTCCACCATAAACGCATATTGCTGTGCTCTTTCCTTCAAAGCTGCACCTCGCGTAGCCGATCCATAATGCCCTGCCTTCTTCAACGACTGCATTAAAATCGGATTTTTTTGCGCCTTTCGATTTTGTAATGCTGCTGCAAACTTGTATGTATGGAAAGGGGGCACCCGATCATCATTCTCTGCTGTAACAAGCAGCATGGCCGGATAATTTACATCTTCTTTTATATTATGATACGGGGAGTAACTTTTCAAATTCAAAAAAGAACGCTCGTTTGAAACCGTCCCATACTCATCTATATGCCAATGCCCCACTGTAAATTTTTCAAAGCGAATCATATCCAAAGGTGCCATAACAGGGACAACGGCCTTGAATAAATCTGGACGTTGGATTGCAGCCACTGCAACAACCAATCCTCCATTTGACCCTCCAGTAGCGGCAAGCTTCTCAGGCGAGGTATATTTGTTATCAATCAAGTATTCCGCAGCAGTGATAAAGTCATCAAAAGAATTTTGCTTATTCCTTCCCCTACCCTGTCTTGACCAAGATTTCCCATAATCTCCCCCGCCCCTGATATTGGCAAA
>JAHDGC010000104.1:0-13180 GCA_020627865.1 Saprospiraceae bacterium
AGCATTGTTGCAGAAGAAACCACCAAAAATCTCGGAAGTTCGCTATGATAAATTACCTTATCTCCTGAATAACTATCAGATTTCCTATGCTTATTCCGCAATCTTATCCCGTGAGCTGGGAAATTTGAAAAAGGAAAACTTTAGCTCAAATTTCGTCGGTTTTGCCCCTGTTTTTGAAAGAAATCCCGGATCCAGAGATGGAACCCAGTTGGATCGCTTACTGTATAATCTGGATGAAGTCACTATAATTGATTCCATAATTGGCGGTGTAGTTTATTCCGGAACAATGGCAACAGTAGATCGTTTTCAAAACAACCTGCAGGAACATAAAATCCTTCATCTCTCTACCCATGCTTTGCTTGATGATGAGTTTCCCTTAAATAGTAAAATCTATTTCGATGACGACTTTGTGACGGTCGGTGAAATCTATGGATTACCCGGAATCCAGTCCCAATTGGCAGTGTTGAGTGCTTGTAGTACTGGAGGAGGGGAACTGCAAGGAGGCGAGGGGATCATGAGTTTATCTAGGGCGTTTATGTATGCTGGATGCCCCAGCCTCGTTACCAGTATCTGGAATGTAGATGATGAAAATACATCAGCATTAATGATTGATTTTTATCGAAATTTGCAAAAAGGAAAACAACAGGATAAAGCATTGTGGATGGCTCAAAATACTTATATCGGTAATATTACGTTTTCGAGATTTGCCCATCCATATTACTGGGCTGCCTTTGTTCATGTCGGAGATAAAATGCCTTTATTTGAGAAAGAGCATTATTCAGGATATTATTGGTCAATAATGATTGTTCTGGTGCTATTGATACTGATGGGTGTTTATTACAGACGATCTCACTCCTTGGACTTTGGATGAAGTTTGGAGAGTTAACTTTTTTACTCAAAATAGCAATAGGGGGGGGCCTACAACCACCCCAACACATCCAAGGCCAAATAAGCCGAGTCCACCGTCGTAAAAACAGGCCCATCTTCCTGCCGAAGAAACTGTCGGAAAGCATCAAGTTCCATCAATTCCAAATCTAGAAATTCATTGTCATCCAAATTTTGTTGCCCTGTTTTTGAACAATCCGTTGCCAAAAAACAATACCTTTTTTCCGTAGAGTAAGCATTTTGAAAGAGTTTTAGGAAACGGATTTCTCCGGCCCGATAGCCGGTTTCCTCTTCTAATTCTCGATGTGCTGCCTCCTCAAGCGTTTCTCCATCATCAATATACCCTTCCGGAAAACTCCAAAGCTCTTGCTCCGGGCCAGGGCGATATTGCCGTACTAAAATGGCTTCTTTCTGAGCAGTAAAGGCCGCAATACTGACAAAGGGGGCATTGCCAACAATATCAAAATCAGCCAACGAGCCATCAGGCAGCCTGAATTGCTTCCGGATCATCTTACGCCAGCCATCAAAAACCAGCTCTTCGGAGCGTTTTTCCCAGTTTTGCATGAAAATTGTTTTAAAAAGCTTGATCCATGAAATAATCAAAGCATAGATTAACAAAAATTTACCCCTTAATAACCAAGACTACGAACAAGATAACAGATCGCTTTGCTGGCAGAAGTCAGACACGTATTTGCGCTTTGCCTTGGCAGATTGCTAAATTTTTAGCAGAGCAGCGCCTGTCTGCGTGACTTGTCAGGCAGGTCTGACTTCTGACAGTGAGCAGGGCGAACGATCTAATATCTGACAATTCCGCTCGCGGAACGATCTAAAATCTAATATCTAACTAGGATAAATCAAAATAGCATATTATCTTTGCAGGCTAAACGAAGTTAAATTATATATGGAAAAAGTAGATTTTGAAAAATTGGTAGCCATCAGCGGCATGTCCGGGATTTATATAGTTGCAGCGAACAGAAATAACGGCCTTATCGTGGAAGATGTAGATAGTGGTAAAAGGCGTTTTGTTTCTTCTCGTAAACACAATTTTACACCATTAGCCTCTATAGGCATATATTCTGAGGATGATACGACAGAATTAAAGGTCGTTTTCCGGAATATGCTCGAACAACTGGAGACAAACTCACCTGTTCCAGCTAACGCTAAACCGGAAGAACTCCACGATTATTTTGGCAAAGTCCTTCCGGAATATGATCGGGATAAGGTTTATATTTCTGATATTAAAAAAGTAATCAAATGGTTTGGCTTTCTTAATGCCAGAAACTTAATTCCTACAGCGGAAGAAGAGGCTGCTGCCAAAGCTGCGGAAGAAGCCGCCGCCGAAGCAGAAACATCAGCAGATGCTAAAACTGCCGAACCCGTAGTAGAAAAGGCAAAATCAGAGGAAGAGGTCTAATACCGCGTAACAAAAGTTTCTTATAGAAACGAGTTCCGTAGGAACGGTATGTCCTTGCCAAACACGTAAGTCTGGAGTGTTTTATTATTGGATTTTTCCCTCAGTTAAAATACCCTCAAAGGGGTCTGTTGTTTCCCCTACATCTTGCCATGCCATGCCACCCTTGATCTCACTGATGTCGAGATCAAGGAGATTGCTTTTATGTAAAGTAGAAATATAAGCACCTGTAGAAAGCTTAGTCCAGTTTTCCCAGCTGAATTCCATACCGCCTGTGGGAATAATTTTTACCCACATCTTCCATGCCTTAGGCCTATAATTTTCATCCAGAATCCAAAGGTATTTATCTCCTGGAGTAACACCACCTGAGTTGTAAGTCACCAAAAGTGCATCAGAACCGTCTTCCTGCTTGACGATCGAGCGGCTGGTGCCAGGATCAAAGGCTTTTACAACGGCATTGAACCAAAAAGAGTCATTGCACCAATAGCCCCAAGCATCCTGAATTGCCTGATTGGCTGCATCACCAGAAAGTGGCTGTTTGTTTTGGAAAGCCTTGCCGTCTACATCATCGAGCCGGAGAAATACCTGATTTTCTCCCGCTGTCACCCTCGCCCAGTTGCGGTCTTTGTCCCACAAGAAAGAGTGAATCCCTTTGAAAGTCCAATGCAAGTAACGGGTAGAATCCCACGCCGGTTTATCTACGGCCAACATCATCTTTTTCGCCAGTTCGTCAGCCTCTGCCCCTCCAACTGCTTTGGGTACGGGTTCGTTCAAAACAAGATAGAGTAGTGCTACGCCTGCAAAAAGAATAGCCATTAGGATACCAAGCCATTTTAAGATTTTCATGATAAAAGGTTATTTTTCATTTTGTTTAAAGATTTTTTTCCGGAAAAGTACAAATATTATGGAGGAATATCATTAAAACATATCATATAAATAATATGATTTTTGTTTATGTGTATTGGTGTCTAAAATGCTGGTGGATAGATGTTGTTATTCCCTAACTTAAAAATAATAAATAATGATACAAAAAACAGAAGGTGTTAAGTTGAATAATCATACTGATTTATCCGATGAACAATTTGCGAAAGCATTCAAAAACTGTACCTTACCGCCAAATATATTCAACCACGAAGCCCACTTGCGCCTAGCTTGGATTCACCTTAAAAAAGATGGTCTGGAAATGGCAATAACGGGTATTTGTGATCAACTTGTCGTTTTTGTGAACGATGTTGGTGCCGAGGATAAATACCATAAAACCCTAACGGTGGCGGCTGTTAGGATTGTGGCGCACTTTATGCAACGTTTTCCTACGAACAACTTCTTTGATTTTATTGTACAATGCCCCGAACTTAAAACAAACTTTAAAGACCTGATAGCATCACATTATAGTTTTGATATTTTCAACTCTGAGCATGCAAAAATGGGTTATTTAGCCCCAGATTTGTTGCCGTTTGACTAAGAACACACCGTTTATACTATAGACATGGTTCATTATCCTCAAATTATATATCTTTGCAGGTTGAATACTATTATGTGATTTATTCCGGTTATTACAACCCATATTATGTATAAAGGAAAGAAAGTTATTGTTGTATTACCAGCTTATAATGCTGCCCTTACTTTGGAAAAAACCTATAAAGAAATTCCGATGGATTTGGTCGATGAGGTAATCCTTTGTGATGATGCTAGTAGCGACAACACGTCAGTGTTAGCCAAAAAAATAGGGATCAAACACGTTATCGTCCATGAGGAAAATAAAGGCTATGGTGGCAACCAGAAATCTTTGTATAATAAATCCTTGGAACTCGGAGGAGATATTGTGATTATGCTCCATCCCGATTATCAATACACCCCGAAACTGATTCCGGCAATGGTCAATATTATCGGGGATGAGCTTTATCCGGTGGTTTTGGGTTCTCGGATTTTAGGGAGAGGAGCATTGGCAGGTGGCATGCCTTTGTATAAGTATATTGCCAACCGATTTTTAACATTTACCCAAAACCTACTGGTCAATTATAAACTTTCTGAGTACCATACGGGTTATCGTTCTTTTAGTCGAGAAGTGCTGGAAGGCATCAATTTCAATGAAAATTCAGATGATTTTATCTTTGATAACCAAATGCTTTCCCAGATTATTTATGCGGGATTCCCGATTGCGGAAGTCACCTGCCCAACCAAATATTTTGAGGAAGCTTCCTCCATCAATTTTCGCAGAAGCGTAAAATATGGCTTAGGCGTTTTACAAGTTTCTGTAGCTCATTTTTTACAGAGAATAGGCCTAGGCAAATTTAAAATGTATAAAAAGCCTTAGGGGATAATGAGGTTAGTAAACCTTGTCCACATAATTGTAAGAATAAAGCAAACAAAATAACTACCTTTCACCAATACTATGAATATACCCCAACCGGATATTTACCTCTTAGGTATCCGCATACAAGAACCTGTGACGACCCTGACTGATATTATCGTCGCCTGTACCTGTTTTTATGCCTACTGGAAACTGGCGAAGAAAGGAAATTCAATTGAAAGTGTACAATACTTCCGTTATTATTTTCTAATGATGGGAATAGGCATGCTGGCTGGCGGAATTATCGGGCATGGATTTCAATATATTTTTGGTTTTAAATGGAAACTCTTGGGCTGGGTTATCAGTATGGTTGCCATTATGCTCATTGAGCGTTCCGCTATTAGTTACACCGTCAACTTGATCTCGACCAAACTACACGACTTTATGCTGTGGCTCAATATCTTTGAACTAATTGCGGCCTTGTGTATTACATTTTATTCCTTGAATTTTAAATATGTAGAGTGGCATGCTGCCTATGGATTTATGGCCGTTGTTTTCAGTGCACATTTGTTTTGTTATATCAAGACAAAAGATGAAGGGAGCCGTTTCATGCTTTACGGGATTTTAATGTTGATGTTAACTGTATTTGTGTTCAACTATCCGGTTTATCCACATGTTTGGTTTAATCATGCCGATCTTTCTCATATCTTGATGGCGATTGTGTGCTTGTTGTTTTTGAAAGCTGCTTTGAACTTTGAGGAGCCTCCGAGTGTAGCATTAAATGAGAAAGATGTACACATGAAAAACACAATACCATGAAAGAAATAATCATCCTTCGAAATAATGCTTTTTATTTGCGATTGGTCTGGCTGTTGCCTATTTCAATTGGTCTCCTCTTATATTACCTGTGGGAAAATATGATAAACAAGCCAAGTGGCGGGTGGTTTTTGAATATTGTAATCATATTGTTGTTGGTTGTGCTTGTGATACTATTCCTCAATAGTGTTTTGAAATTAATGGATAAGAGTCCAGCGCTGAAACTGACTCGAAAAGGCCTAGAGGATAATGCCAGCATGGCCCGATTTGGTTTGATAAAATGGGAAAATATCATCAAAAGCGAATTGAAAGATTACACCGGAGCGAAGCAACTCGTCATTCATCTGGTAGATTTTGATAACAAAGTAAATGCATTGTCTTATTTTAAAAGGAACATGGTCAAACAAATGGTGGCGGATTTGGGAACACCGATTGTTATCAATACCAAACTGCTTTCCGGTAGGTTGAAGGATTTGAATGGGGAGATTAACCGGAGGGCAAGGGGCCGGAAAAAAAGGTCATGACTCTGGGGTTGAATCCATAGTAGAATCGAGACTACAGCAGATAACCGTAGTCTCGATTTTTTTGTAGGTGAAATGTTGTGTTTTGTGGTAATTATCCAACTACTTTTAGCGCAAAAAAATTATTGGGCACTTACCATTTGCGGAACAGCTTGCGGGGTTTCTCTAGGGTTCTCTTTCTTGCCCATTTCATCCATGTTTTTTCCGCTTGTAGAGAAATCCAGTGTTTCCCATTTTTTAGCAAAGGCCTTGACCAGTTTCGGGTCAAGAGATTCAGGTTGTAGATCAAATAAAGTCATAGTGAATTTTGATTTGGTGTATGACAGTGTACGATACAGGTGGATAGAGGTTGCGTTTTGAGGCGGTTTTGTAATTATGATATTACAATTCCTCCATCTTATCCAATAGCCATTGTTTATCACTAATGTATTTCTTTTTTGTCATTTTATTTCTAATGCCTTCGACAGCCATTTTGCCTTGCATATTTCTGAGATCAGTTCATTAATCTTCAATACTGTAGCAGTGATAAGCAGAAGTTTAGTAAACCTTTTTTTCAAAAATCTAACACCCATCAAGAAAAACATCCCCAAAAGGAACAAGTATCTCCACGAACACGGTATCTGACCTCTCTCAGCGCAGCGGTCTGACAATGAGCAGCGCGAATAATCTAAAACCTGCCTGTCCTGCGACAAGCAGGCAGGTCTAAGAGCGTAGCGATCTAAAAATGAGCGATAGCAAATGATCTAACATCTAAATCGTATACCCCACATCATCCTCCACAATCTTAGCCTGCGGCTTCAAATCTGGTTCACAAGGCTGTATCGTCTGATTAGCCATATCGTAAGAACCTTGTTGAATCTTCCCGCCTTTTGGAGTGAAATTCTCCGGATTACCCACTTCCACCTCTTCAGACGCTGTCGCTCGCTCCTCCGATGCAGCCATCACCTCCCGCATCAACACCACCTCTGGAGCTGCTGTCGGCACCGGAATAATCTGTTCCACAGCAGGAGGCGCCTCCACTTTTACCGGATTAAAATGCCACAACAATTCGTCAATGGTCATCCGTTGCCCAACATATTGCTCATCATCATAAGCATCAAAATTTTTCAATCCCAGCACATCCGCAGCAATATGTTGTCCCAATTGATAATACGCTTCCCACTGTACCCGATCAAAAAACTGATCCGAAGTTGATTCATGCGGAAAAGAAGGATGGTAAATTTTATACTTGTAAGTTCCATACTTTAAATTTTCCGACCTCGAAATTTTAGGTTTCCCCATCGGAGCCGTCACCGAAGATTTTACATAAACCAAAGTGCTGATCTTTAAGGCATCTAATCCCTTTATTTTGTTAGAAGAAAACTTTCTTTCCACGTAGGCTTGTGCGATGGTCACCATGCGTTCCTTCATGTAGCTGCTGACCTTTCCTTTGATCTCAATGGCTACTTCGATGGGTTCTTCTTCGTCCTTGTATCGGTAATTAATGAGGGCTTCGATACTTTGGTCATCTTCATCCTTGATGCAGTTGCCATAGTCATCCACCAGTTCAATTTCTTCCCAAATTTGATAAACATCTGCAACAGCAAACCGCTTCCTAGAATAGCCATGCGAAGGACGAGGGCGGATAACTTCTTCAGGTGTTTCTCCTTTTCTGAAAATAATGGCCAAGCCAAGTTCATTTCGTGCACGTATAGTTAAGTTTTCCAAGTCAGAAAAAGAAAAATCGGGATCGGCTCCCGCATCTACAGCGATGATAAGTTTGCATTGTCTGCGCAACAATTCGTAGACGGCAAGATTTTCAATGTGCCCACCATCCGAAATATTGAGCATTTTATTGTTGGTGCCAATTTTTGAAAAAAGTTCATAATAAAAATATTGCGGCCACCAAACCGGCAATTTATTGTTAAGTTTTAAGGGGTTATTGATCCAAAATCCGAGGCGGGCATTCATCATCGTCATGATAACGCTGAGGAATTTATTGGAGTACCTTCCCATGCCGGGATTGACGGCAGCAGCAGAAATCGTTGTCGCCGCTGGGAGCGTTAAGTCCTTATATCCAGAGGTATCTTTTGTCGGAACATAGCCCGTTAATTTTGCACCACAGTAAAGCGGAGAAAGGAGGAAATAGTCGTTGGTTTTGGTGCCTTCAAACTTTGCATCATTGATGGCTTGCAGATTCAGACAGGTATTGATTAAGGGGTAGGGGGCAATGTAATCTTTTTCATTATTGCTACCCATTCGGGCCAAATCTTTTAGTTGAATATTGTGGTTTTGGCCAGCAAAATTGAGGTAGGTTTCGGTAAGTTGGTTCCGCCAGAACCGATGGAAACTTAAGGCATTGGGATTGGTGAAAAAACCAACTAAAAAGATAATAATACCTAGAAAAACATAGTAGTAGATATTCTCAAAACCAATAGGATTGGTTTCGCGTAAGCCGGTTAGCATAAAGAGTAAAAACCAACCCAGTGCTCCCATACTTAGAGCGGCTTCCAAATGGTTAAATTTTTTAGAAATACCAACACCGAAATTCATGACAATATTGGCCAGAAAATGAAGCAGGAATACACCCCCAATCAAGATAAAACCATATTGCAACAAGGTAATATCACTGAAAAAATCCCGCACCGAAACAAGGCGATCAAAATCCAGCAAGTTGGCAATCAGGGAATAAACAACGATAGCAATACCCAAAAGAATAGCCGGGCTAATCCAACTCATAAGCAAGCTGGACAAATAGCCCACAGTCAACAATAGGGTATTCCATTTTTTTGTCCAGCCAGAACCGGGCAACAAATATTCTCCCCTAGCGCGCATGTACCCAATATGCTCATCCTGAAACAGATCATCATAGCAAGTATTCTCTTTCAGGGTTGCTTGTAGGTATGCACCAGTATAGCCACCACCAGAGACGGTAGAAACATAATCAGCCTGTTCTATAATATTGAGCTTGTTCAGGGTTTTCAAAAAGCCCATATTGATGGTCGCAGAACGGATACCACCGCCAGACATTGCAATACCGAAGCTGTTTTCTTCCAACTCGTTGGCTGCCTTATTGCCACGAAGTTTTTGCCTTCTTTGTTTCAGAAATTTCTCTTCTTCTCGAATAACTTCCTTATATCCTTTTAGGCTATTGTGAGACATTTGCTAAATTATAATAAATAAATTTCTAAATATAACGAAAAACTATGGAAGTTATAGTATGTCTGATAAATTGTTTTTAACGGAGAATTGAAAATACCAAATTGACGAGGAAATATTAAACTTAATCGGTTGTATGAAAATTTTTGCAAAAGTAAATTTCACAATCATACGAGTTCCGTAGGAACGACATATCATTGCCAGTTATGAAATGGCTGGAGCGTAAGCAGTGCAAAAATTGTCAAAGGTCTATTTAATCTTTAATTTTCTGGGTAGACCCAAAAGCCAAGAAAGCATGACCCTGCCTATCGTGTGACAAGCAGTCAGGCAATCATTAACAACCAATCACTATCCTACAACTGCGAAGCCATCAACAACTCCAAGTTCATAGACTTTATCCCAAATCGCTTACCCAAATATTCATTCGTCAAACAACCTTTAAAAGTATAAATCCCATGTCTTAATCCTATATCATCATAGAATAGTCTTTCAATGCTAGCCGTATTCCCCGCTTTGAGCAACAATGGAGTGAGAATATTACTAACTGCAATAGAAGCTGTGCGCGGTACCCGAGAGGCAATGTTGGGGACACAATAATGGATCACATCGTGCTTTACAAAAGTGGGTTTGGAGTGGCTGGTTACTTCAGAGGTGGCAAAGCATCCGCCTTGATCAATACTGACATCTACGATAACGGAGCCTGGCTTCATTTCGGAAACAATCTCCTCACTAACAATCATGGGGGTACGCGCAGAGGTAGAGTGTATGGCCCCAATGGCAACATCGGCAGATAAGAGTTCTTTTTTTAGTTGGTATGGATTCAGCGAGGAAGTGTTGAGCCGTCTGCCTACTTGCTGTTGCAACCGCATCAATTTGTAAATATTGTTGTCAAAAATACGAACTTCGGCACCCAGCCCTAGAGCCACTCTAGTAGCAAATTCGGCAACAACACCAGCACCCAAAATGACGACCTTTGCACAAGGTACGCCAGAAATGCCACCCAGTAGAACACCCTTACCACCACTGGTAGAAGTCATTAATTCCCCTGCGGTCAACATGGCACTATACCCAGCCATTTCACTCATGATCCGTACAAAGGGAAAGCTCCCGATTTCGTCTTTAATATATTCCATCGCAAGGGCGATTACCCTTTTGGATTGTAGTTTCTTGATATATTCTGGTGTGATAATAGGGAGGTGTAGCGGCGAAATAAGAATCTGACCAGGGTGGAGCAATTCTGCCTCTTCAAGCGTGGGAGGCGCGATTTTGATGAGAATATCTGCCTTAAAAACTTGCTCTTTACTGTAGGCAATTTCTGCCCCAACCTCTGAATAGCGATGATCCGGATAATTAGTTTTCCGACCAGCTTCACTTTCTACAACAACCCTATGGCCATGAGCTATGAGTGTCCCTACAGAAGCAGGAACCAATGCGACCCTGTTTTCCTGCATGGTAGATTCCTTAGGAATACCAATATACAGTTGTTTCGGGTTCCGCTGAAGTTGCAGCATTTCCACTTGAGTTTCCATTCTGCCTTCGGTGAAAACCTTTGGTATCGGGATACGTTTTTGATGGTCAGTCATATTATATAAAAAAATTAAAGGCTACAAAAATATAATTTTTCGGCCTGAATTTTCAAGTATTTCTATTTTTATTTGTATAAACTCCTCTGGCAAAATAGATTCTATGAGGTCTGGCCACTCTATAAAGCAAAAATCATCATCATAAAGACTGTCTTCAATGCCAATATCCAAGGCTTCTTCAAGCCTATTTAGGCGATACAGGTCAATATGATGGATTAACCGGCTTTCTCCGGTTTGGGCATCGGTATAACTATACTGGTTGATGATACCGTAAGTAGGGCTACAAACTTGCTCCCTTACACCCAACTGGCGACATATTTCCTTGATAAGGGTGGTTTTTCCGGCTCCAATTTGCCCATGAAAAGCTATTTTTTTCCGATTTCCCACTGCTTGAAGCAATTCTTGGGCTATTGTTGGAATTTGCCCTTCGTTTAATATAGATATTTCTTTCGTTAACATATGAATTTTTGTAAAAAAAACTGCAGAATGTGATGTTATGGTTGTATCCCAAATTGTCGTTTGGGGTCGGTGGCTACGCACCTTAAAAACTAGGGTTTATGGTTTTCTATTACAAATGGTTCCGCTCCTATGGAGCTAAGTTAGGTGCAACTTAATACGTGCAAATGAAGGTTCAGAGAACCGACACCGTTTGTAGTTGAAAAATAAATTCAAGATAATGTGAGGTACGTAGTACCGGCACCACTAAAACATCCCTTTTTTAGGCGCTCAAGATGCAAAGAAAACAGTAATTTTCATAATAAAAAATAAACCGTACTTCAGATGCTCTTAAGTAATGTAAAAATAAACAAAATTTTATTGCAAAAACACTACATTTATGATAATAAAGATAAGATTTTCAAGCTTTTAGACAAAAAAAAAGAAATACAAAAATAATCCGGTTTTTAACGGAATCCAGCACCCCTTTTTTTATTAAAAACGATAAAAAAAGCGTATATTTGTGCCTATGGAAAACACTGAAAAAATTAAAAAACCAAATCCACAAAAAGGGAATTATAGTGCCAATAATATACAGGCACTCGAAGGGTTAGAAGCGGTGCGGAAACGCCCCGGTATGTATATCGGTAGCACCGATGAAAAAGGGCTACATCACCTTGTCTGGGAGGTGGTCGATAACTCCATTGATGAACACCTCGCAGGGCATTGCTCCCGAATAGATACCATCATCCACTTGGATAATTCCATTACCGTAAAGGATAACGGAAGGGGAATTCCTACCGGAATGCACGAAAAATTGCAAAAATCGGCACTCGAAGTCGTTATGACCGTGCTGCATGCTGGTGGAAAGTTCGATAAGGATACTTACAAGGTTTCCGGTGGGCTTCATGGTGTGGGGGTTTCTTGTGTGAATGGACTTTCGGAAAGCCTCCGGGCAGAAGTTCATCGAGAAGGGAAGATTTTTGTACAAAACTATGCCCAAGGAATACCGCAAGATGAAGTCACGATCATTGGAGAGTCTGATAAAACCGGAACGCTGGTAACATTCAAGCCAGACGGGACGATTTTTGAAACACTGGAATATCATTTCGATACGTTAGCCACCCGTATGCGGGAGCTTTCTTACCTGAATAAGGGATTAACGCTTACCCTTACGGACGAAAGAGAAATTATTGATGGTGAACCCAAATCCATAACTTATTATTCTGAAGGTGGATTGGTAGAATATGTAAAGCATCTTGATGAGTCTAGAACAGCCTTACTCAGTGAGCCTATTCACATTCTTGGCAAAGATGAAAAGGAAAATGTAGAGATAGAGGTTGCGATGCAATACAATACTACTTTTAAAGAAAATATATACGCTTTCGTCAACAATATCAACACTAGGGATGGTGGAACACACGTAAGTGGTTTCCGCCGGGCTATAAACCGAGAGTTTGATAAATACGGAAAAGAACGAGGTCTGTTTAATAAGTTGAAATTTAAAATTTCTGGGGAGGATTTTCGAGAAGGACTAACGGCGGTTGTTTCTGTAAAAGTGCCGGAACCGCAGTTTAAGGGGCAAACCAAAGGGGAGTTGGGTAACAGCGAAGTTACGGGAATCGTTTCTCGTGCCGTAGGGGAAAAACTCAAATACTTCTTAGAAGAAAACCCGAAGCAAGCCAAGCGTATTATTGATAAAGTTATCCTCGCGGCAACGGCTCGTCATGCTGCTCGGAAAGCTAGGGAAATGGTACAGCGTAAAAATGTATTGACTGGAAGTGGCTTGCCTGGAAAATTATCGGATTGTAGCTCTAGAGATCCAGGTAAATCAGAGATATTCTTGGTGGAGGGAGATTCGGCAGGTGGAACGGCCAAGCAGGGAAGAGATCGTTTCTTTCAGGCAATTTTACCCTTGCGGGGAAAAATCCTGAATGTGGAGAAAGCTATGGAGCATAAGATTTATGAAAATGAGGAGATCAAGAATATGTTTACAGCATTGGGCGTAAGCATCGAAGAGAAAGACGGGGAAAGAATTTTGAATACCGAAAAATTGCGTTACCACAAGATAGTCATCATGTGTGATGCCGATGTCGACGGT
>JAHDGC010000104.1:13190-13709 GCA_020627865.1 Saprospiraceae bacterium
GGCGTAAGCATCGAAAGACGGGGAAAGAATTTTGAGAAAAATTGCGTTAAGATAGTCATCATGTGTGATGCCGATGTCGATGGTAGCCACATCGTTACTTTGATTCTCACCTTTTTCTTCCGTTACATGAAAGAGTTGATAGAGCAAGGATATATTTACATTGCTGCTCCTCCATTGTATCAGGTGAAAAAAGGAAATAAAGAACCAATATATTGCTGGAACGAAGAGGAACGCAAAGCAGCGATTGTTACCCTAACCGGTAAAACGGATGCGGCAGAAGCTGGGGTGAAAATACAACGGTATAAGGGACTTGGAGAGATGAATGCGGAACAACTCTGGGAAACAACAATGGATCCGGAAAGGAGAACGCTACGGCAAGTAACCATTTATGACGAAGTCCAAACGGATGGAGTGTTTACCATGTTAATGGGCGACGAGGTACCACCAAGAAGGGAGTTTATAGAAGAGAATGCTACTTACGCAAATATAGATGTATAAAAAAACCGTAGAGCCGCAATG
>JAHDGC010000969.1 GCA_020627865.1 Saprospiraceae bacterium
CATCGACTATCGACCTGCTATAATGCTGTTTTAACTAGAGATTCGCATGACTCATGTTTAGCTTGACAGTATATCTCTAGTCCCAATGTAAGATTTGCTCGATTTTGTACAAAAAAATATCTCTCGGCGTGTGGTATATTTCATATAATTGTTTTTTATTTGCGGTAGCAATACATGACGACTTAATTCCAGAATAGAAGAATACAAATCCCAAAATTAGCAAGACCTAATTTCCCATTTGTCATTCTCCTCTATTTACAAATTCATACTCGATTACTAAACATACAGCCATAGTATGTTCTAAATATTATTATTTAATCTATTAAAAAAATAAAACTAATGGCGTTCAATAATCTTGAAAACCGACACTTTTCCGAGCAGGAAATTACAGAGATCAGAGCACTTTTCAACCAAATGAAAACCTTGTTAGAACCTAAATTGGCCAACCTTACTCCGGAGGAAAGATCGCAACATGGTAGTATCAATGAACAAAATAAGCTCATTGTCAATAAAGTAAGAGATTTTCACGAAGGCGACCCCGATTTATGTTCACCTGATATAGACTGGACAGAGTTTGAGAATGATTATCGTTCAAGAACATTTCTGGAACAGATAATAGCTCAGTTAAGCAAACTAGCCGATGGTATGAGTAATGCCAAAATATTACATGATTCAGATAACTATAAAGCTGCTCTGATTGATTACGATTATTCGAAGTATAAACACAATGCAGGGGTGCCTGGCTACAAAACGAAAGTGAAAGAAATTCAGCAGTTCTTTAGTCGCACCGGACGAAGAACAAATGCACAGGAAGAAAATACCACTGATGATAATACAACAGTGGAATAAGAAGTTGTACTCGGCATAGTACATTTTATTTATATGGTTAAAAAAGAGCGCAGGGTTTACAGCCCTGCGTTTTTAGTTGTAAGAGATAGGGCGGCAATAATGATTGGATAGATATGGAAAAGGGCTACAACGTTGAAAGTGCCTCTACGGAGGTACTATTCTTTTAATTTCTCTTCTTCTGTAAGGTCTTTCAAAGCCTGTTGTGCCATATCGGATTGAGGAGCAGGAAGTGTTGCTGAAAAATTAGTGACAGCCTTTCCCTGCCTGTTGTATAAATCGGTTTCTATCTGATGCAACATAACATTTCTCGACCAGCCGTTTTGCAGGGCTTTTCCAGCATACCAAAAGCGTTCCTCCTCGTCTTTGCATTTTTGTAAAAGCGTTATGTTGTGATACCAGCTAATTTTTGCAAGTGGTACTTGCAAATTTGTAAGTGCAGGATAAGTTTTAGCAAAACGCTTCATGTAGCTCAAATTTCTTGGGGAGTAGCCCTTCATATTAGGAAAGGCTTTTTTTAGGTCTTTGGAAAGCTGGTTGATAACATTTGCACCCCAGCCTTCCTTTTGCTGACGTTCTACTATGATTTTTCCGACTTCCCAATACAGTAATAGTAATTCCTGATTTACTGCTACTACTGCCCTCACCTGTGATTGGTGAATTTTGTTTTTTATATCTGCAAGAAGGTTTTTGTAAGTTTTGCTTTGTAAGATGTTATCCATTTTTTACCATTCAAAGTGAAGACTCAATATAAGGTTTTCAAGTGGTAAAATTGATAGATACGGGAAACGGCAAAGCCTTTACAGGTTATACGCCCGACCCGATGTTATCTTATTTGTTGGGTAGTGGGATTGATTTGGAGAAGTCATAAGATTATTGTTTAAACCACATTGCAATGAGAGATAAATATGAAATAGCCAATGCTATCCACATATATATTATATGGTTTTTGTTTTTTTGAATTGAGGATTTATGAAATTCGTGTTGCGCTTTGGCTTTTTCTTCAATGTCTTTTATTTGCACTCTAAGTTTTTGTAATTGTAGATTTTCTGTTTCTTCCCGTTTTTCTTTTTGTTCGAGAAGTTTAGAAAATCCAACATCCCGACAAAACGCCCTTCCTTTGGGAGAGATATTGACGCCTGTAAGTTCGCCATGAGTCCTCCAAGGCTCATCCAAGTCACCACTTTTTAAGAGCATTTCACAATAATCTGTTAAATCCTCTATCCGCATTGTGGTATCAAGTGTTGTATTCACGTATTCTTGTATGTCTGTCAAATCGTGTGCAACTTTTTCTTTTTCATTCTTCAACAAGTA
>JAHDGC010000105.1 GCA_020627865.1 Saprospiraceae bacterium
ACTTACTGTGATTACACTTTCACCATCAGCGATTGCAAAAAGCCATCTCCAATTTTAATTAACGGATTAGCAACGGTCGTTATGCCAAGCAGCGGCGGCGTTACCCTTTGGGCAAATGATTTCGATGCGCCCGGGTCAGGCAGTTTCGACAACTGTACGGCTACTGAAGATTTGGTTTTTACCATTAGAATTGTAGAAGAATCCAACACGCCGCTTACATCCTTGGCGGAAGTGCTTGCTCTAGGAACAGGTGCAGACTTCACTTGCGACCATCTCGGTTTTACAGAAGTAGAAGTTTATGTGATAGATGAGGCGGGCAATTGGGATTTCGGTATTACGTATGCACACATTCAGGATAACAATGGTGTTTGTGATGTGCAAGAATTAGCAGATGTTTCCGGTGTGGTTCATACAGAAGAAGATGAAATGGTGAGTGATGTAAACGTGAGTTTGAACCATCAAAGCACAGCGATTCCTGATTTCTTGACCAGCTCAAGCGGATACTTCCAATTTGCGGCACCGATGCACCAGAACTATACCGTTGCACCAGAAAGGAATGTTGATCCATTAAACGGGGTAACTACTTTCGACTTGGTTTTAATCAGTAAGCATATTCTTGGTTTGGATGTTTTAGATTCTCCTTACAAAATTATTGCTGCGGATGCCAATGCTTCTGGAAACGTGACCACTTTTGATCTCGTTACTTTACGCCGTTTAATTTTGAATATTGATACAGAATTTGCGAACAACACTTCCTGGAGATTCGTGGATGCATCCTTCAACTTTGTTGATCCGACAAACCCATTTGCAACTGCTTTTCCAGAAGTAATTTCCATCAATGATTTGGAGAGCAACATAGCCAATAATGATTTTATTGCCGTCAAAGTTGGAGATGTAAACAACAGTGCGATCCCAACTTCTTTTGTAGGTACACAGCAACGAACCTTTGATAATAACTTGGTTTTAAATTTGAAAGACCAAGAGCTTGTCGCAGGAGAAATGTATAACATAGATTTTACAGCATCAGATTTTAGAGATGTTTTGGGATACCAATTTACCCTGAACTTCGATGTAACTGCATTAGAATTTGTGGATGTTAAAACAGGGAGCTTGAGCAACTTATCGGCAGCCAATTTCGGGTTGAGCCTACTAGGCAAAGGAGCCATCACGACAAGTTGGAACGAAGGCAAGGCGACTTCTTTGAAAGATGATGCGGTATTGTTTACCCTTCAGTTTGTTGCGAAAGCAAACGGTCAATTGAGTGAACTTATTTCCGTAAGTTCTCAATTTACCCATACAGAAGCCTACACGATCAATGAAGATCTCAACATTGCTCTAGCGTTTGTTTCAATAGCAGGAACTACAGTGTTGGAAAACGGGTTTGAGCTGTTCCAAAATGTGCCAAACCCTGTGCTGAACAACACTACTATTGGTTTCCAATTGCCAGAAGCGACTACCGCGACCCTGCGCATATTTGATGTTTCTGGTAAAGAAATCAAAGTCATTGCAGGTAACTTTGCAAAAGGATACAACGAGGTGAATATTAACCGGAGTGCGTTAAATGCCTCTGGAGTATTATACTACGAACTCAGTACAAATGCGCATAAAGCGGTCATGAGAATGATTTTGGTTGACTAACTTTTAACCTGCCTTTTGCAAAACGTAGGCAGGTTGTTGAAAATGATTGAAAAACTAGTTTAATTTGTTTTTTGACGTATTCAGTTATTGAATTGAATAATTGCAAAGCCTTTTCTCACTTGATTGTGGGGAAGGGCTTTTTTTATAAAAATATACTGTACACCGGATAAAAAAGTGATTTTCTATGTTAAATTTTTTCCTCACCCCCTGCCTGTTTCCGCGAACACACAGGCAGGATTAAGGAAACAACTTGTTGTTTTTTCTTAATGCCCTTAATTTCTCAATGGTTAGCATTATTGCATGTTTTATCTTTCTCGTAGAACCTGCCTGTTCCTGCGGACACGCAGGCAGGTCATTGTATAAATGGCCTATAAATGTTAGCACTTTTTTGCCTGATTGTCTAAAAGACCTAAATTATCTACGTTCTATCCTGTTATTTATTAAAAAAATACTTAATTTAGTGTCTTGGTAAACGAAAAAGAATAAGTTTCACCACAGACCTGCCTGTTCCTGCTGATAGGCAGGCAGGTTAACACGGATGGCTACAGATTTTTTCACATATTTTAAGGGGATCTGTGAAAAGGACTTGTGTAAATCTGAAGTTTATTCTTTATATTTTACTTGACAATTTTTACACAAAACAAAGAATCATGAAAGGCCTACTTTATTACACATTTACCTTAATTTGTTGTTTACACTTCAATACCGTTTCGGCCCAAAATAACAACTATGAACTTGGTATCGGTATTTATGACATTACTGGCGAAATTGCAGAATCAAACTTTTTCGGTTATGCAGAACCCTTACACCGCAATGAAGGGATAAGAGATCGACAATATGCTCGTGCCTACATTATCCAAGAGCCGGGCGGTACACCTGTCGTCTTTGTATCTATTGATAAAGGTGGGGTTTTTCAATCTATGAATGAAGCCGTGATGGTAAAACTTTCCGATACTTATGGTTCGCTTTATACAGATGGCAATGTGATTATCAGTGCTACGCATACCCATGTAGCGGCAGGCGGATGTTCCCACTATGGTTTGTATAACATAGCTACTGGTGGACATTGGAAAAATAATTTTGACAATGCAGTTGAAGGGATTTACCAAGCCATTGTAAGAGCACATAATAATATTGCGCCTGGCAGGATTTATTTCAACAAAGGCTCTTTGACGAATGCCAGTATCAACCGTTCTTTGGTGGCTTATGAAAGTAATGTGGATGCCAATGATTTCCTTAGTATTGATGATGAAATGACGGTGCTGAAATTTATACAAGGAGAAGAAGAGGTCGGTATGATCTCTTGGTTTGGCGTACATCCAACAAGCCTAAACAAGGCGTATACACACAATAGCGCAGACAATAAAGGCTATGCTGCATTGGCTTTTGAACGACTTAAAAATTCTTCCTATGGAGCAACAGGTGCTTTTGTTGCGGCTTTTGCCAATACCAATGCCGGTGATATGTCACCAAATTTAAATCTTCCTCCGGCAAGTGAACCTTATCAGGATGCCACTGGTCCAGGTGCAACAGACGAGGAAAGTTGTGATATTATTGGCACCCGACAATTTGAAAAAGCTTTAGCACTATATAATTCTGCCAACATACAATTAACAGGTTCTATAAAAGCTTTATCTCGTTATGCTGATTTTTCAGATATTGAAGTGGATGCGAAATTTACAGATGGCCAAATTAGAAATACTTGCAGAGCAGCATTAGGTACTTCTTTCTCCGCAGGTGCTGAGGATGGCAGGAGTGGTATTAGCTCAGAAGGAATTACAACCGATCCCAACAGCGGAACAGCACTCGATCAATGTCATGCAGAAAAGCCTTTGTTTTTGGTACTTGATAATGATGCCGGCCTGCCAGAAACCCCTAAAATCTTGCCTACTTCAATTATGAAAATTGGACAGTTTGGAATTTTAGCTGCACCAGCAGAATTTACCATCATGTCAGGTCGAAGAGTGAGAGCTACCGTTATGGATGTGCCAGGTACAGGTATCACAGAAACCGTCTTAGCTGGCTATTCTGATGCTTATGCTGGTTATGTTTCTACAAGAGAAGAATACGCTAGCCAACAATATGAAGGCGCAAGTACCCATTTTGGTCCTTGGACATTGGCGGCTTACCGGCAAGAATTTGAAAGACTAGCCATAAAGCTGGTTGACCCTGCACAAAATCCCTGGCCAAATGCGGAGCCAGCAGTACCCGCTACTTCTGCTCCAGTGGATGTATCTACGAACGTACTCTTGGATGATAAACCGTTCACGATTGATTTTGGCGATGTCCAAACGGATGTGCAGACTAATTATGATAGAGATCAAATTGTTGAAGTTACTTTTTGGGGAGGCCATCCGAATAATGATTTAAAAACCAACAGTACTTACTTGACCGTCGAAAGGAAAGAAGGTTCAACTTGGGTTCCTGTTTATTTTGATAGAGATGTTTGCACCAAACTTACTTGGAAACGTATAGGCGTTTCTGAATCTCATATTGTCATCCAATGGGATATCCCTGATGATGTTCCTTCAGGGGAGTACCGCATTTGTCATTTCGGAAAATGGAAAAATGGATGGAATGGCTCACTTAATGACTATATAGGTAAGAGTAGTACTTTCTTCATCAATTATTCAGCCTGTGTGGATGGTTATGAAAACCAGTATCAGTTAACGGGTATTCAAACAGACAACATGCATTTTGAAACGAATAAGGGAATTGATTCAGATCAGGTGATAGAACTAGGAACGAATGTCAAATATGACGCAGGTGTTGATATTGATTTGTTCCCTGATTTTGAGGTCATCTTAGGTGCCGGTTTTGAGGCTTATATTGAGGGATGTGAAGATTGAAAATTTATCCATATCATGGGCGACCAAAATTTTAAAAAAATAATAATTTTACTTGAAAAAAAGGGAATTAATCCTGACTAAAATATGTTTCCATTATAGAGCACAAAATTTTAAAGCCATAAGCTTTAAATAGCTTTTTACTTTTACTCCTTCGCTAAAAATATACTAAAAAATGTTTTCCTAGAATCCGGTTTACAAAACCGATCCCCGATTCAAAAAAACAAACAACTGTGGGCTAAATTTTAATTTGCCTTACTGTGAACAAAGTTAAAACTGAGCTACTATTTCCCGATGGTAAGTAAGGTCATACTTAGCCAGAATGTGTAGCTTATTATTTGCCGATTCCCTTAAAAAAAACAGTGTATGGCCATACACTGTGGATTCCTCCAACTATGAACATTTTTGTTACAAGGAAAATTGTAACCATTAAAGAAAATTGAACTCCTTCGCATTTAAAATCCTAGTGATTTACAAACTTATCTGTGTGTACTTGTGTATACAGGCAAGCTTATCTGCGTAATTGTTCAGGTAAAAAGTAATCACTACTAGCCAATTACCAATCGCTCCTTAATGTGAGTTTGCTGTCGGTCTTGGGGTAATACCCGAATGACCGCTAGGCTGTTTATGGCTCATGGTTATGGAAAAATAGAACATTCACTTTTTTTAATCCTAAAATATTTACCGATGGTACATTTTAACTATGGAGTTAATTTTGCGAGATTGGTTATGCCCTTTCTATTTTGCTTGCTGTATACTTGTTCTGCCTCTGCACAGATTGGTATTTGCGCAAGTAATAATCAAGACCCACCACCATACCCATCTGATGGAGATCCTCCAATCTCGATTAATGAGATTGATGTTTTAGCACCTATACTGCCCAATGGGCTGTGTATCGGAGATGCTAATGATCCTGATATGGATACGCAAGGCTGTGGAACTTTTCGATTTACTAATCTACCTTTAGGGGATGCGGACTGTCCTACCTATTTTTGTTTTCAACCGAGACAAGGTTGCGGAACAGCAACTGGAAATGTTTGCGTCTGGATTGAAGGAATAGATGCGGAGACTTGGGATAATATTGGTAGCATAGATGAGAGTAACGGGTTTACCCGAATCTGTATCGCTAGCGACCCGACGGTTTCTACTTTTGATATAACAATTTGTCGCCCAGGAAATGGGCCTGTTTCCATTCAAGATTTGGAAGTCTTTTTGCCTCCTGAAATTGGTCTTCCAGAAGGACAGGAAATTTGTACGGAGTCCTTACCGACAACTATAGATTTAACGACACTCGAACCCGATGGATTTACGGGAGGAACTTGGAACTCGACAGATATTGCAATTACTGATCCGGCAAATGTTCCCGTAGACGGTAGCTCGGTAAGTGGAGATTGTATCTTCTTCGATTACACCTATGATGCTTCTTTTTTAATCAATGGTTCCGATGATCCAAACGATGGTATAAATATTGAAGCACCTTGTATCCTTAAGGATACTGTTAAATATACCATTGTTGATGATTGTTGTTTTTGTGTGAATAATCCTGTTTTTACGGGGATGGATAATATCTCCATTCCAGTTTGTAATCCGGATGTTAATACAGATAGCGATGGTGATGGGATTCCTGATTTTATAGATGAAATATTAGGGGATGTTGCGGTGACAGGAGACCAAGATTGCATGCTAAGCCCGATCAGCTATATGGATACCGCTCCCATTACGGATAATTGCACCACTTCATTAGTTAGGACATACTCGGTGACGACTGGTTGTGGAGAGCTGTCTGGTATCTTTAGACAAACTATTTCTTGGACAACGGATATGGTGCCGCCAACAATTATCTGCCCAACCGTTACGCCACTTGAGGGCTGCGATGCATCTGTGATTACCGCAGCAACAACCGGACTTGATTTTTCTGCTATTCCTGTTGATATTACAGGAGTCGTCGTGCCAGACTTAATCATAACAGATAATTGTGATAATGGTGGCATTGCTAGTGTTTTTTATCAAGACAATATTATTGATGGAGATTGTCCGAATCCGATTACTATTGTAGAAAGAACCTTCACGGTAATGGATTTTTGTGGACAAGAAAATACCTGTGTACAAACCATAGAAGTTATTCGTTCTAATCCCGCTATTTCTATTGTAAAACAAGCTATTGACGGAACGGATACTCAGGTCGTTAATTTGGGCGGAACCGCAACTTTTGAAATCACCGTAAGTAATAATGGGCCGATAGATTTGGTCAATGTTATTATAGAAGACCCGCTGTTTATGGTTTGTAATAATAATGTTGAAAATTTGGCTGTTGGAGAATCTTTTACCTATACCTGTAGCGTCTCAGATGTCTCTGCATCATTTATCAATACCGTTAACGTAACTGCGGATGGTGCAGATTGTGCTTGTGCACAAGCCGTAGCTTCAGATGACTCGAGTTTGTGCTGGTCATGCCGGGATTATCTATAGATAAACATGCCATAGATGGAACCGATACACAATTTGTTAATCCGGGCGGAACGGCAACTTATGAAATTATTGTAACCAATACAGGTGATGCTGCCTTAGAAAATGTAGTTGTCAGCGACCCGAATTCACCGGATTGTGATAATGTCATTGGCGATATGGCACCTGGAGAAACAGTGGTATACACTTGCTCTTTTGCAAATGTTCAGACAGGGTTTATCAATACAGCAATGGTCATTGGCGATCCTGTCGGTGGTGGAAATCCGGTGATGGATAGCGACGATTCTCAGGTGGTGGTATCCATGCCTTCTGTCTCTATTTTGAAACGCGCAACAAATGGAATGGATACCCAAGAAGTGAATCCGGGTGGAACGGCAACTTTTGAAATCGTAGTGAGCAATACAGGAGATGTATTGTTGGAAAATGTTGTGGTTACAGATCCTTTATTGGCAGATTGTGATACGGTTATTGCATCCTTAGGTGTTGGAGAATCTGTCGTCTATAATTGTACCATAGATAATGTAGATGCAGGTTTCGTGAATGTCATAGATGTTACTGCCGATCCAGTTGGTGGTGGAAACCCCGTTACGGATAATGATGACTCGGAGGTACTGTTGACCAATCCGTCAATTGAAATTTTGAAAACGGCATTGGATGGCACCGAAGACCAGTTGGTGAATCCTGGCGGAACGGCAACTTTTGAAATTACGGTAACCAATACCGGAAGTGTTGCCCTTGAAAATATTGTAGTCAGTGATCCCCTCTCTCCCAATTGTGATATGCTGATTGACATGTTGGGGGCTGGGGCTTCTACAAGTTATATTTGTACCTTGGACAATGTTCAGGCTGACTTTGTGAATACTGCAGATGTCATCGCAGATCCTGTAGGTGGCGGAACGCCCGTGACGGATGAGGACAACACGAACGTGAGCTTAACGAACCCTGCTGTTGATATTGTGAAAACAGCAACAGATGGTTCTGATGAACAAATCATCAATCCGGGTGGAACGGCAACGTTTGAAATTACGGTAACAAATACCGGAGATATTGCCCTTGAAAATATTGTCATCAATGATGTCGAAAGCCCAAGTTGTAACAATACAATACCATCTTTAGAAATAGGGGCTTCCATCACGTATACTTGTGAACTAGAAAACGTGTCGGGGAGCTTTACCAATACAGCAACCGTTACGGCAGACCCGCTTGGTGGTGGTGATCCCGTTGCGGATATTGATGACTCGGAAGTGGTTGCTGCTAATCCGAGTATCGAAATTTCTAAAACAGGCATTGATGGATTGGAACCACAATCGGTGAATCCCGGCGGAACGGCAACCTTTGAAATTACGGTGACGAATACGGGAGATGCTGATTTGGAAAATATCATAATAACTGATCCGAACGCAACGGCTTGTGAAACAACGATTCCTTTTCTTGCCGTTGGCGAATTGGTGACTTATACTTGTACACTAGAAAATATAACTAGTGATTTTGTGAATGTTGTGGATGTCGTTGCAGACCCAGTTGGTGGTGGTGATCCTATTACAGATACGGATGATTCGGAGGTGTTGCTTTCCAATCCTAGTATTGCGATTTCAAAAACGGGTCTTGGTGGTGTAGAACCGCAGTTGGTTAACCCTGGGGGAACGGCGACTTTTGAAATTACCATTGCTAACACTGGGGATGTTGCCCTAGAAAATATCGTGATCACTGATCCGATTGCTCCGGGTTGTGAAACGGTGATTCCTTTCCTTGACGTGGAAAGTTCCACCAGTTATACCTGTACGGTAGAAAATGTTTTGGAAGATTTTATCAATATAGTAGATGTGATTGCAGACCCTGTCGGTGGCGGAACTCCGGTAAGTGGAACGGACGACTCTGAGGTTGAACTCACCAATCCGGTGATTCAAATTGTCAAAACAGCCGCTGATGGTACAGATACCCAGGCCGTTAATCCGGGACTACCTGCTTCTTTTATCATTACGGTTACCAATACTGGAGATGTTGATTTGGAAAATATCATTGTAAGTGATGCGCTAAGTCCAGATTGTGCAACAACTTTGGCCTTCCTCGCTGTTGGTGCCTCAGAAAGTTATACTTGTTCTTCACCAAATGTGCAGGAGGAATTTATCAATATTGCTGATGTGATTGCAGACCCCGTTGGTGGTGGGAATTCCGTTGATGGAACGGATGACTCTGAGGTTACTTTAACCAATCCTTCTATTGCAATTATAAAATCTGGTGTTGGAGGCGTAGAACCCCTTGAGGTTACGGACGAGGAGCCGGATGTGCTTTTTGAAATTACCGTAACCAATGACGGAGATGTTGATCTGGTAAATATTGTCATTACGGATCCCGTTACGCCGGCCTGTGATACGACTTTGGCCGCGCTTGCAATTGGAGAATCGGTAACGTATACTTGCCCACAAAATGATATTCCTGGCGATTTTATCAATACCGCTATAGTAACGGCTGATCCCGCCGGAGGTGGCGACCCCGTAACGGATGAGGATACTGCTGTTGTGTTAGATTGTTCTGATGTTGGGGTGGTTTGTAATGATCTGGTTCACGTTTCGTTAGACGAAAACTGTCAGGCTATAATGGTTGCCAGTATGTTGTTGGAAGGAGAACTGATCGGAGATGAATTTTATACCGTTGAAATAACGGATGCAGATGGCAATAGCCTTGGTAATGAACTAGGGCCAGATCAAGTAGGGGATACCTTGACCTATATGGTTTTCAAACCTTGTTCCAATGTCAATAATCCTTGTTGGGGAATGATCCTTGTAGAGGATAAACTTGGGCCAGCAATTACCTGTCCAGATGATGTGTCCACAGGTGTCATCTGTTCAGATATGGATGGTATCTATACGCCCGAAATTACAGTGTTGGAAGATGGTGAAATTTTGTCAACAGGCAACCCAATTGCTACAGATAATTGTGGTGTTGTGGCGATAACTTACAGCGATGTTTTGATAGAGGGAGATGGATGCAGCGATGACATCATTACCAGAACCTTTACGGTTGTTGATCTTGGTGGAAATACCGCTTCCTGTTTGCAAACTATTGCTATCGAAAATCCAGAACTGGATAGTATCATCTTCCCCGGAGACGTGCTTTTATCCTGTGGTACCACTACCGATCTAGATGCTACAACGCTTTATGATGCTGGATACAATGCCTTGCCACTAATCGCTTCTGTCAATGGTATGCTTCCAATTAGTGGTGCTTACTGTAACTTGACTGCTGCCTATGAAGATTCTCCTCAAGTTCAGATTTGCGGTGCGAGCTACAAAGTTATTCGGACTTGGACTATCCGAGATTGGTGCTCTGGCGCATCCGTTACCCACAATCAAATTGTCAAACTGGAAGATACAATAGTGCCAACTTTTACTTGCCCAGATTATGAAACAGTTATCGCGAACGATGCACAAGGATCATGTGAAAGTACGATTACTGTTTTACCAATTTTAAATTTTGAAGATAATTGTTCTGGCTTGGCCGAAACACTCGTAGAGATCACGGCATCAAATGGCGAAATAAGTATGCATAATGTTGGAGAAGAGGTGCTGCTTTCCGCTGGTGAGTATACCTTGACCTATTTTGTTATAGATGATTGTGGCAATCAAGCCATTCCTTGCACAACGACGGTTACGATTATAGATGATACACCGCCTGTTGCCGTTTGTGATGAACATACTGTTGCGTCCCTTGATCTTAATGGAAGCGCAACCATTTGTACGACAACTTTTGATGATGGTAGTTATGATAATTGTAGTGAGGTTACAATAAAGGTAAAAAGAATGGATGCTCCTGCCAATGTAGATTTTGCAGATTGCGTGGATTTTGATTGCAGTGATGTCGGAACACCGGTTATGGTAAGAATGCGCGTCTATGATGTGTTGCCTACGAATGGTTTTGGAGACAATGATGATGGTCGTTTTAACGAATGTATGGTGCGAGTAAAAGTGCAGGATGTTCTTCCGCCTCAAATTACTTGCCCCGCAGATAAATTGTTAGATTGTCATGCAGATTACAGCGATATTCCTGAACTGTCTTCCAATAGTGCAGACGGATTACCAACGTTCTACAGCGGGGAACTGGCCGGATATTATGCCGGAGCGAGTGACAATTGTGGTGCAAGTGTTATCGTAGAGGATGCTGGTAGTATCGACAATTGTGGAGAAGGAACCATTATCCGCACGTGGACAGTTACGGATGATAACGGGTACTCTAGAGTATGTGAGCAAACCATTACCTTGGAGAATCTAACGCCTTTCAATGAAAGTGACATTGCTTGGCCTGCTGACCATTCCGTGAACTGCGGCTCCGGTCTTGGCGTTGAGCCAGATCAATTACCTGCGGGACACGATTATCCACAAGTCACGGAAGGTACCTGCGACCAGATAACGATTACTTATGAAGATACGAGAATTGAGGTCAACGGAGATGCTTGCTACAAGATTCTCCGGACTTGGACTGTCGTAGACTGGTGTTCTTTTGATGCGGATGTGCTGCCATATGAAGGACATTATGAGTACGATCAAGTTATCAAAATATACGATGATCTTGAGCCGGTGATCCTTTCTGCTTGCGAAGATATTGAAGTTTGTAATTACAGTGAAAATTGTGGTGCAGGGTTCGTGGAGTTGATCTTGGATGCAGAAGATACTTGCGCAGAAGATTTACGTTACGAGTATACAATTGATGCTTTCAACGATGGTGTTGCGGATAGTGGTTCTGCTTTCAACGGGGAATCAAATGATGCTAGCGGCAATTATCCAAATGGTACCCACCACATTTACTGGACAGTGGAAGATCGTTGTGGCAACCTGACTTACTGCGATTATACGTTCACGGTAAGCGATTGCAAGAAACCATCTCCAATCTTAATCAATGGATTGGCAACAGTTGTCATGCCGAGTAGCGGTAATGTTACCCTTTGGGCAAACGATTTCGATGCGCCGGATTCTGGTAGTTTCGACAACTGTACCGCTACGGAAGACTTGATTTTTACCATAAGAATTGTTGAGGAATCCAACACACCGCTTACATCTTTGGCGGAAGTACTTGCCCTAGGGACAGGAGTAGAATTTACTTGTGAGCACCTGAACTATGTAGAGGTAGAAGTCTATGTAGTGGATGAGGCCGGCAACTGGGATGTTGGTCTTACGTATGCACACATTCAGGATAACAACGACGTTTGCGGCGCTCAGGAATTGGCAGATGTTTCTGGTTCCGTTCATACAGAGGAAGATGAAATGGTGAGTGATGTCAATGTAAGTTTAAATCACCAAAGTACGGCTATTCCTGATTTCTTGACTAGTGCGAGTGGATACTTCCAATTTGCGGCACCGATGCATCAGAACTATACTGTTGCGCCAGAAAGAAATGTTGATCCATTAAACGGGGTAACCACTTTCGACTTAGTTTTAATCAGCAAGCATATTCTGGGTTTGAATCTTTTAGATTCTCCTTACAAAATTATTGCTGCGGATGCCAATGCTTCTGGAAGCGTGACGACTTTTGACCTCGTTACTTTGCGCCGTTTGATTTTGAATATTGATACAGCATTTGCAACCAATACTTCCTGGAGATTCGTAGATGCATCCTTTAACTTTGTTGACCCCGCAAACCCATTCGCAACCACTTTCCCCGAAGTGATTTCCATCAATGATTTGGGTAATAATATGGCCAACAATAATTTTGTTGCCGTCAAAGTTGGGGATGTGAACAACAATGCGGTGCCAACATCTTTTGTAGGCGTACAGCATAGAACCTTTGATCATAACTTAGTTTTAAACTTGAAAGATCAGAAACTAGTTGCAGGAGAAACGTATGATATTGCATTTACAGCATCAGACTTCAAGAATGTTTTGGGCTACCAATTCACTTTGAATTTCGATGTAACTGCTTTGGGTTTTGTGGATGTGAAAACAGGAAGCTTGAGCAACTTGTCAGCAGCAAACTTCGGATTGAGCCTACTAGATAAAGGAGCCATCACAACAAGCTGGAACGAGAGCAAAGCTACTTCCTTGGAAGATGATGCCGTGCTGTTCACACTTCAATTTGTTGCGAAAGCAAACGGAAAATTGAGCGAGCTTCTTTCCGTAAGTTCTCAATTTACTCATGCAGAAGCCTATACGACCAGCGAAGATCTTGATGTTGCTCTAGCATTCGTTACTACAACAGGAACAACAGTCTTGGAGAATGAATTCAAACTTTTCCAGAATGTGCCAAACCCTGTTTTGAACAATACGGTGATTGGTTTCCAATTGCCAGAAGCAGCTACTGCAACCCTGCGCGTATTGGATATTTCAGGAAAAGAAATCAAGGTCATTGAAGGGAACTTTACAAAAGGGTACAACGAGATCAACATCAGCCGGAATGAGCTAAAGGCTTCCGGAATGTTATACTACGAACTTAGCACAAATACCGATCAAGCAGTCATGAAAATGATTTTGGTTGATTAATGCTGGAAATAATTAACAAACATCTTTACTTTATTTTTGACGTATTCAATCATTGAATTGAATAATTTCAAAGCCTTTTCTCACTTGCTTGTGGGGAAAGGCTTTTTTCAATTATGTTTTATTTCCGACAGCACTATGGATTTGTAGTACTGCAGAATGAGGTAGCAAGGGGCGGGGCACAGACTGCATAATTGTAAAATGTGTTTTTAGTCGTTTTTATCATTATTTTATGCTATCTTGCACCCGCAAATCAATCT
>JAHDGC010000106.1 GCA_020627865.1 Saprospiraceae bacterium
CCGCCGTAGAGGAAATCCAATCAAAAACGACTCTATCCCGAGTGCGAATAATTGTGCCAACCAATACGTAAGAACCATAACTTATATCGCTGATGATGGATGTGGGAATGCCTCCGTTCCTTATGTCGTAACCACTACCGTAAGCGATGATACGCCACCAACTTGGGACTTGGCAGATGGTGCATTAGATGTCACTTTCTCTTGCGGGGCAGATGTCGTTGTGCCTCCTGAGCCTACAAGCATGGATAATTGTCCTGATGCAGCACCAACCGTAACCTTGTTTGATGATAGTGTGGCTCCGGGTGTTTGTCCAAATCAATTTGTGCGAACCTTAACTTACCAGTCTGTTGATGCTTGTGGTAATATGGCGCCGGATTACATCGTGACCATTACAGTGAGTGATGATATTGCTCCAGTTTGGAATGAAGCTCCGGGCGATCTTGACCTGAATTTTACTTGTTCTGAGGATGTTAATATTCCCGCTACACCGACAGCCATGGATAATTGCGGCAACTCTATTATTACTATAGATGAAGTTTCTGATGATACCACGGCGATAAATTGTAACAACCAGTTTACAAGGGTCTTAACTTATGTGGCTACTGATGATTGTGGCAATGCATCTGTTCCTTATACCATTACGATAACCGTTAATGATGCAACTGCGCCAGTTTGGAATGAGCCTGTGGGTTCCTTGGATGCTACGTTTAATTGTAGTGCGGACTTGGTGCTGCCAACTCCTCCAACCTTAACTGATAATTGCGGAAGTGCCATGTTGAATGTCGTTGAGCTTAGCGATGTGACTACGCCGGGTGTTTGCTCAAACCAATATATCCGAACAATTACCTATCGGGGAGATGATGGCTGCGGTAATTTTGCAACAGACTTTGTGGTTACCCTTACGGTAAATGATATTGATGCTCCAACTTGGGTGACACCGGTTGGAAGCCTAGACGCTACTTTTACTTGTGCTACTGATCTAATTAATCCCGCTCCTCCTGTTGCTACTGATAATTGTACAGATAGCAATATTACCGTTTCTGTTCTGTCAGATAATACGGTTGACGGGGCTTGTCCCAATGAATTTGTTCGTACCATTACCTATCAGGCCGATGATGGTTGTGGTAATTTATCCGTTCCTTTTGAAGTTGTCCTTACGGTGAATGATAATGTTGCCCCAACGTGGGATCTCGCTCCGGGAGCGTTAGATATGACTTTTTCTTGTGACTCGGATTTGGTACTGCCAGCTGATCCTCCGATTTCGGATAATTGCACAGGAAATACTATAACGGTTACTTTAATAGATGATACCACAATCCCTGGTGTTTGCCCAAATGACTATGTCAGAACATTAACGTATCGCGCTGATGATGGTTGTGGGAATACCTCCGTTGATTATGTGGTTACCCTGACCGTTAGTGATAATGATCCGCCAACTTGGAATGAAGCACCGGGGGCATTGGATGCCAATTATACCTGTGCCGCAGATGTTCCTGCATTGGTGGAACCTACCGCCACGGATGCTTGCTCGGGGAATACGATTACCATAACTTTGACGAATGATGTTTCTGTTCCAACGGCGAATAATTGTACCAATCAATTTGTAAGAACCCTAACTTACGAAGCGGATGATGGCTGTGGAAATCGGTCTGTTCCCTATATCGTGACCATCACCGTAAATGATGATATTGCGCCAACTTGGGATGTAGCCGATGGTGCACTAGATGTTACTTTCTCCTGTAGTGAAGATGTTGTTGTACCTTCTCTCCCAACAAGTACAGATAATTGTCTCAATGAGGCACCAAGTGTGACCTTATTCAATGACAGTACTGTTCCTGATATTTGTACGAACCGCTTTGTGCGTACTTTGACCTATCAGTCCGTGGATGCTTGTGGCAATATGGCTCCGGATTATATCGTAACCATTACGGTGAGCGATGATATTGCGCCAGTCTGGAATGAAGCGCCTGGCGATCTTGATCTCAATTTTACCTGTTCCGAGGATGTTAGTATCCCTGCAATACCAACAGCAATGGATAATTGCGGGACTTCTGTTATCACCATAGCTGAAATTTCAGATGATACCACTGCTATAAATTGTAACAATCAATTTACAAGAGTGCTGACTTATGTGGCCACTGATGACTGTGGTAATGCATCTGTTCCTTATACCATTACCATCACGGTTAATGATGCTACTGCGCCAGTTTGGAATGAAGCTGTTGGCTCTCTGGATGCTACTTTCAATTGTAGCGTTGATCTCGTTACACCAACACCGCCAACCTTAACGGATAATTGTGGAAGTGCATTGTTGAATGTCGTGGAGTTTAGTGATGTGACCACACCGGGTGTTTGCCCGAATCAATATGTCCGTACGATTACCTATCGGGGAGATGATGGTTGTGGTAATTTTGCAACAGATTTTGTGGTTACCCTTACGGTAAATGATAGTGACGCGCCAACTTGGGTGACGCCAGCCGGTAGTTTGGATGCTACCTTTACCTGTGCTTCGGATCTGGTTAATCCCGCTCCTCCTGTTGCGGCTGATAATTGTTCGGATAGTGCGATTACCGTTTCTGTTATGACAGATAATACGGTAGATGGAATTTGCCCCAATCAATTTGTCCGTACTATTACGTATGTGGCAGATGATGGTTGTGGCAATATATCCGCTCCGTTCGTTGTGACCCTCACGGTAAATGATGAGGTTGCACCAACTTGGGATCTTGCTCCTGGGGCTTTAGATGCAACGTTTACTTGTGGTGCAGATTTAGTTTTACCTGCTGACCCAACAGCAACAGATAATTGTATGGGGAATACAGTTACCGTTACTTTAACGGATGATACAACAGTGCCGGGTGTTTGTCCGAATACTTATGTTAGAACATTGACTTTTAGTGCCGAAGATGGTTGTGGCAACACTTCTGTCGACTATGTGGTTACCCTAACCGTTTCAGATGATGTCATCCCGACATGGAATGAAGCACCCGGTGAATTGGATGCTACTTTCACTTGTGTGGATGATCTAGTGATCCCGCCACCGCCTACTGCTACAGATAATTGTGATGGTAATCCAATAGCCGTTACCTTGGTTGCCAACATGACTACACCATTAGGTTGTTCTAATCAATTCGTGCAAACCTTAACGTATTCTTTGGAGGATGGTTGTGGTAATGCCGCACCGGATTATGTCGTTACCCTTACGATAAATGATGATATTGCACCAACTTGGGATTTGGCCGATGGTGCCCTAGATGCAACCTTCTCCTGCTCGGAGAATCTTGTCGTGCCGCCTGTTCCAACAAGTATGGATAATTGCCCCAATGCCGTACCGATAGTAACCCTATTAGATGATGTTACAACTCCCGGTGCTTGCCCGAACCAATATGTCCGTACCTTGACCTATCAGTCTGTTGATATCTGTGGGAATCTTGCGCCGAATTACGTGATTACCCTTACGGTAAATGATGATATTGCTCCCATCTGGGATCAAAACCCCGGCGATCTTGATCTGAATTTTACCTGCTCCGAAGATGTCAATATTCCGGCAACGCCAACTGCAACGGATAATTGTGGCAGCTCTATTATTACCATAACTGAAATTTCAGATGATACCACTGCGATAAATTGTAACAATCAATTTACTAGAGTGTTGACTTATGTGGCCAGTGATAATTGTGGAAATGAGTCTGTTCCTTACACCATTACAATAAATGTGAATGATGCCACTCCGCCAACTTGGAATGAGGCTTTCGGTTCCCTAGATGCTACTTTTAACTGTAGTGTTGATTTGGTTACACCTACACCGCCAACTTTGTCAGACAATTGTGGGAGTGCATTGTTAAGTGTTTTGGAGGTAAGTGATGTCACTACACCCGGGGTTTGCCCCAATCAGTATGTTCGTACAATCACTTATCAGGGGCATGATGGCTGTGGCAACTTTGCAGCAGATTTTGTAGTGACCCTAACGGTCAATGATAATGAAGCGCCAACATGGGTTACAGCGGCTGGAAGTTTAGATGCTACTTTCGTTTGTGCATCTGATTTGGTTAATCCAGCTCCTCCGGTGGCCACTGATAATTGTGCAGATAGTAACATTACAGTAACGGTAGATTCAGATACTACAATTGATGGCATTTGTCCCAATCAATTTGTGAGAACAATTACATACATAGCGGATGATGGTTGTGGTAATCTATCCGTACCTTTTGTAGTTACCCTTACCGTAAGTGATGAGGTTGCACCAACTTGGGATCTTGCTCCTGGTGCGCTAGATATGAACTTTACTTGTGGTGCAGCGTTGGTGTTACCTGCTGACCCAACAGCAACGGATAATTGTACTGGAAATACGGTTACCGTAACCTTGACGGATGATGTAACGACTCCGGGTGTTTGTATAAATACCTATACCAGAACATTAACGTATAGTGCCGAAGATGGTTGTGGCAACACTTCCGTTGATTACGTCGTCGTGTTGTCTGTTGGGGATAATGAGGCACCAGTATGGAATGAGGCAGATGGCGCATTAGATCAAACATTCACTTGTGCAGCCGATCTTGTCGTGCCGCCGCCGCCTACTGCAACGGATAATTGTGGTGATAATCCGATCGTTATTACCATGACGGATGATATCACTACTCCGGGACAATGTCCTAATCAATTTGTTAGAACACTGACTTATATGGCGGATGACGGTTGTGGAAACCAATCCGTTCCTTATATCGTTACCCTCACCGTAAATGATGATGTATCCCCAACTTGGGATCAAGCCCCAGGAGAATTGAACATTACCTTCTCCTGTATGGAAGATGTGATTCCTCCTGCTCCTCCTACAAGCACGGATAATTGTACGGATGCTGTTCCTGTGGTAACCCTAGCTTCAGATACTACGGCTCCGGGCATTTGTTCTAATCAATTTGTTCGTACAATGACTTACAATGCGGTAGATGCTTGTGGTAATACAATGCCACCTTATATTGTAACGATAACCGTAAACGATAATCAAGCTCCGCAATGGGATCAAAATCAGGGTGATTTAGATCTGAATTTTGTTTGTTCCGAAGATGTGGCTATCGTAACTACGCCTACAGCAACCGATAATTGTAGTAGTGCAGTTGTTACCGTTTCTGTAGATTCAGATGTGACAATACCGGGTATTTGTAACAACCAATTTACAAGGGTGGTGACTTACATCGCCGATGATGGTTGTGGCAATCTTTCCGTGCCCTACACCATTACCATAACCGTGATGGATAATACTGCGCCAACATGGGATATCACACCGGGCGTACTTGATGCGAGCTTTGTTTGTGTTGAAGATCTTGTATTACCAACACCGCCCACAGCCACCGATAATTGTGGTAGTGCGATAGTTGAGGTAATCGAAGTTGATAATGTCATTACTCCGGGGGTTTGCTCTAATCAATTTGTGCAAACCATTACTTGGCAAGCCAATGATGGTTGTGGGAACCTCTCCGTGCCATACACGGCTACCTTAACCGTAAGTGATGAACAAGCGCCAACTTGGGTAACAGCTCCGGGAAGTTTAGACCAAGAATTCTTATGTTCAGAAGCTGTCATCGATCCGGGACCACCAGTAGCTACGGATAACTGTCCAAGCACAACCGTAACGGTCAGTGTTATAGATGATGTAACTACAGTGTTTGAATGTCCGAATTTATCCACGCGAATTATTACCTATCAGGCTGATGATGGCTGTGGTAATCTTTCCGTTCCATTTACAGTAACCTTGACCGTAAACGATACCGAAGCACCAACTTGGGATGTTGTGCCAGGTTCCTTGGATGCGACGTTCTCCTGTGATAGCGAGTTGGTCTTACCGGAATTGCCGCCTGCCATAGATAACTGTTTTGGCAATACCATCACGGTTTCTGTTGTGGATGATGTGACGGTTCCTAGTGTTTGTAGCAATAACTATGTTAGAACATTGAGCTATCAGGCAACGGATGGTTGTGGTAATTTGTCAGAAATTTACCAGGCTACCTTAACGGTTGAGGATACAACAGTACCCGTTTGGACACCTGCTCCGGGCGAGCGAGACATCAACTTGGTTTGTGCAGAAGATCTCATCGAGCCTGCTCCTCCTGCTGTTACCGACAATTGTAGTGATAATATTGTTACCATATCTATTGATAGTGATATTACCACACCGGGACAATGCCCGAGTCAATATACAAGGGTCATTACCTATTTGGCTAATGATGGCTGTGGCAACCAATCTGTTCCTTATACCATTACCATTACGGTGAATGATGATCAGGTTCCTGTTTGGGACATCCCACAGGGCGCACAAGATCAATCCTTTACTTGTTCTTCTGATTTGATCGTGCCACCTGCTCCAACGGCTTCCGATAACTGCGATGGCGCTGTTGTCGTTACCTTGTTATCAGATGTTACCGATGCAGGTCAATGCCCGAATCAATATGTCCGTACTTTAACTTATCAAGCAACGGATGATTGTAATAATAATTCTGTAGAATATACAACGACTTTAACGGTATTTGATGATGTCGCGCCTTCTTGGGACTTGGCTCCGGGTGCAATGGATGTCACTTTTCTTTGTATAGAAGATGTTGTGGTTCCAGATCCGCCGACAGCAACAGACAATTGCTCTGGGAACACCGTTACGGTGACTTTAATCTCGGATGTTTTTGAAGAAGGGATTTGTGTGAATCAGTCTACAAGAGTTTTAATATATGAAGCCAATGACGGCTGTGGCAATGTTTCAGAGCAATATGTTGTTACCGTAACTTTATTGGATAACATAGCGCCAACATGGGATCAGGCGCCAGGTTCCTTAGATGTATCTTTTACCTGTGCAGCGGATTTTGTATTGCCAGCTCCTCCAACAGCTACAGATAATTGTGATAATATTAACGTTACTGTTTCTGTTGTCAGTGACGAAACGGAAACTGTTTGCCTCAATCAATATGTTCGTATAATCGAATATCAGGCAGAAGATCCTTGTGGCAATTTATCCAGTATCTTCAGGACGACCATTACCGTAAGCGATACGGAAGCTCCAATGATAACAGCTCCGGCTCAGAACATGAGTGCAGATTGTGGCCCTGATGCAACAGCGATATTCGATCAATGGATTTTAGATCATGGTAATGCAGAAGCTACCGATAATTGTGGTGATCTGACTTGGTTTACGATTCCACCAGCGAATGAATTGAGTTTCAGTTGTGGTGGCCCAGTTGAATTTTATGCCGTAGATGCTTGCGGGAATATTTCAGAATCCACCGTTGCTACTTTTACCGTAGATAATTATGTTGCTCCTGAATTACTAACTCCAGCAGAAGGCCTTGCTTTTGAATGTACAGGTGCTGACTTTACACCGCTCTTTGATAACTGGATTGCGACAATGGGTGGGGCAGAAGTGACCGATCCATGTGAAACTGTTGTTTGGACAACCAATCCACCAGAACCAACGATGCCGGACAGATGTGGTGGAACAACTTCTCTAGAGGTTGACTTTATCGCTACCGATCTTTGTGGACATGAAATCATTACAACAGCACTTTTCCGTATTTATGATACGATGGAACCAGAGTGGATTGATATGCCTGAAGATTTGACGATTTCTTGTGATGAAGAAATTGTCTTTGATGAACCGCAGGCAGAAGATTTGTGTGGAGAAACCTACATCACTTTTGAGGATGAAGTGCAAGAAGGTGGTAGTAGTTGTGAGTATCAGATTACCAGAACATGGTCACTTAGAGATGATTGCCAATTGGAAGGGGAAATGATTTCTCAAACGATTACCGTTGTGGATACGACTGGCCCAGTCCTTACGGCCGTCAATCCATTGTTGATTGGGTTAAACCATCTTGATACTTTGCGCTATGAATGTACCGAATTTGATGTGTTCTCTATTTCGGATTTTGTAGCAGCAGATAACTGTGATCCTAATCCAGTTATCATGCTGATGGATCCAGTCGTAGATGGCGGTGATTGTGCCAATGATGGTTTTATTCGTCAGATGCTATGTACTTGGATTGGTAAGGATAATTGTGGTAATGAAACAGAGTTTACCATTGTCATGGAAGAGATCGATACACAGATGCCAGAGTTGAGCAACTTGCCACAGGACTTCACCGTAGACTGTGCCGCAGTAGCAGAGTTTACGGCGCCAGATGCGACAGACAGTTGCGACGAAGAATTGGATTTTAATTTTATAGATAACGAAGTCTTGAATGGTTGTGAAAGAGATGTTACCCGTACTTGGTTTGTGACCGATGATTGTGGTAATGTTTCTACGGCTAGTCAAACCATTACTTACTTGGATACAACAGCCCCAGCATTTGACTTTGTGCCGGCTGCATTAACCATTGCCTGTACCGACTCCCTAGTATTTGGTGTGGCTACAGCTGTGGACAATTGCTCCGTTCCAGCCATCACCTTCGAGGATAGTTCAACGGGAGATAGTTGTGAAACCATACACACCAGAGTTTGGACAGCTACAGATGATTGTGGATTTACAGTGACGGCGATGCAACAAATTACGCAAGTGGATGTACTGGCTCCTGAGTTTACTTTTGTCCCTGCCGATATGGCTATATCCTGCGAAGAAACACCTGTATTTGGTGAACCGCAATTCATGGATAATTGTAATGAGGTAACACTTACTGAAATTAATACAGTAGCGGATGGTTGTGTGATTACTTATACCCGTATATGGACAGCTACCGATGCCTGTGGCAATAGTACCTCTGCTTCGCAAACCATCACAGCTACAGATATGACTGCTCCAGTGATTGCAGATGTCCCTGCGGATGTAACGATAGATTGCGGAACAGCACCTACATTTGCTTTGCCAACAGCAACAGATAATTGTAATACCCCTACAGTAACCTTTTCCGATGCTGTCGATACTTCGGGATGTGTCATCAGCACGGTTCGTACGTGGACATTCTCCGATGGCTGTGGCAATGATGCAACGGCATCCGCTACCGTTACGCAGGTGGATACTACTGCACCAGCATTTACAAGTATTCTTGAAGACAAAACTGGAGAGTGTGGAGATGAAGTTGTATTTGATGTTCCAGATGTGATGGATGATTGTAATGCTTGGGACAGGACTTTTGAAGACAATGTCTCTTTTGATGATTGTTCAACAACATACACTAGAGTTTGGACAGCAACTGATCTTTGTGGCAATTCCACAACCATAGATCAAACTATTGTACTAACAGATACGACAGCTCCTGTATTTGCCTCTGTTCCGGAAGATGGCGTCATCGAGTGTGACGAAGCTCCTGTTTTTGGAACACCACAATCTTTCGATAATTGTTCTGCCGTTACGACCACGATGTCAGATAGTACAGCCGTGCTAGAGTGTGTAACGTTCTACATGCGGACTTGGACAATTTCTGATGTCTGTGGGAATGAAGCGACAGCGATGCAGATCATTACGGCCATTGATGCAAGTGCTCCGGTATTTACAAGCGTGCCCGCTGATGGAGAAATCTCTTGTGAGGAAACTCCACTGTTTGGTGTTCCAGAATTTATGGATAGTGGCGATTGTAATCTGGTCACATTAGCTGAAGACGACAATACCGTTGTCGATGATTGTAGTATAACCTACACGAGGGTTTGGGTGGCGACAGATGCTTGTGGAAATCAAGCGTCAGCTTCACAAACCATTGTCGCTATAGATACAACTGCACCTGAGTTTACTTCCGTTCCGGCAGATCAGACCATTAATTGTGATGAGGATCCGATGTTTGATATGGCAGTAGCAACAGACAATTGTAATGCTGTTGTTATAACTTTTGAAGATGCTAGTACCGCAGGAGACTGTAGTGCTGCCGTTACCCGTACGTGGATGGCTACGGATGGCTGTGGCAATACCGCGACAGCTTCCAGCTTGGTTACGTTAATAGATGTAGCGCCTCCGGTCTTCACCAGCGTACCAGAAGATGCTACTATAGATTGTGCGGATGCTCCTGTATTTGGAGATCCAGAAGTAGTAGACAATTGTAACACCGTGCAAGTTACTAGTGAGGATAGTGATTCCTCCGATGGTTGCACCACAACATATACTAGGGTTTGGGTGGCAACAGATGTTTGCGGAAATCAGGCAACCGCTTCCCAGACCATTGTTGCTATAGATACAACGGCTCCTGAATTTACTTCTGTTCCGGCAGATCAAACCATCAACTGTGATGAAGATCCGATGTTCTCCATGCCGGTAGTAGCGGATGATTGTGATAACGATGTTACCGTTACTTTCTCGGATGCGAATACGACAGGAGATTGTTCTTCTGGTGTGATCCGGACTTGGACAGCAACAGATAATTGTGGCAATACAGCAACGGCTACCAGTCTGATTACCCTCATAGATGAGGAGGCTCCTGTCTTTACCAGTATCCCAGATGATGCGACTATAGATTGTGGCGCTGATCCTATCTTTGGTAATCCCGATTTAACGGATAATTGTAATACATGGGGAATTACCTTTGAAGATACCAGCTCCTCAGATGGTTGTACAACAACATACATGCGGATTTGGGTAGCGACAGATGTTTGTGGCAATCAGACAACTGCTTCCCAGACTATTGTCTCCGTAGATACTACAGCCCCTGTGTTCACTTCCGTTCCTGCGGATCAAACCATCAATTGCGATGATGATCCAATGTTTATGGCGCCAGTGCCAGTGGATGATTGTGATGCAGATGTTGAATTGACCTTTACCGATTCAGATACCGGAGCAGGCTGCATGACTGCTGTTATCCGGACTTGGATGGCGACAGATAATTGTGGCAATACAGCAACAGCAACCAGTTTGGTTACATTAATTGATATGGCTGCTCCTTCATTTACGACAACGCCAGCAGATATGACGATAGATTGTGCTGCGGGGATTGTCTTTGATGATATACAGGCCGAAGATAGTTGTAGTGACTTCAATATTATTTTTGAAGATAGAGAACTCCCAGATGGTTGTAATACAATACATGTCAGGGTTTGGACGGTGACGGATGTTTGCGGTAATGCGACTACGATAGATCAAGCCATCACCTTGGCGGATACCACTATGCCAACATTTGATTTTGTACCGGAAGATTTAACCATTGCATGTGATGCAGCTCCGGATTTTGGAACACCAATTTTCTCCGATGATTGTAGTAGCAATGATGATATTACTGTAACAGTAGAAAATGGCGTTGTTCCAGATAATTGTGCAACAGTTTATACCCGAACTTGGATAATTACTGACCTTTGCGGTAATCAAAGTACAGCAATGCAATCCATAACTGGTACAGATTTGACAGCACCGGTGTTTACTTTTGTGCCTGCTGGCGAAACGATCTCTTGTGAAGAAGATCCGTCATATGGAGAGCCGATGTATGATGACAATTGCAACGAGGTAACCCTTATCGTAGATGACAATACAAGTACTGCGGGAGATACCCTGATTTATACCAGAGTTTGGGTCGCAACAGATGCTTGCGGAAATCAAACCACTGCATCTCAGACGTTCATCGCATTAGATACTACCGCTCCTGAATTTACTACTGTTCCAGGAGATCAAACCATCAATTGTGATGACGATCCTGAATTCTCGATGCCAGAAGTAACAGATAATTGTAGTGTAGGAGATGATTTGGCAATTAGTTTTGTCGATACAGACACCGGAGGTGGTTGTACAACCGCTACGATCCGTACATGGATTGTTACGGATTTAAGTGGCAATAGCAGTACGGCAACAAGTTTGGTTACCATTATAGATACAACGGCTCCGGAGTTTACCACTATTCCAGATGATCTAACGATAGATTGTGCAGATAATGTTGTATTTGCAGATATTGATGCAGATGATGTCGTGGATGGTTGCGATAATCTAAATAGTGTAGCCGTGACCTTCTCTGATAGTAGTACTACCGATGGATGTTCTACAATAAATACTAGAGTTTGGACAGCAACGGATGCTTGTGGTAATTCCACCACGATAGATCAGGTTATTGTGTCTGAAGATACTTCTCCACCTGAATTTACATCAGTGCCGGATGACCATACCATTGATTGTAGATTGACTCCTGAATTTGGCACACCTGAATTTGGCGATGATTGTACTTTTGTTACCATTGATATGGTGGATAATGGAACGGTTGAGGAATGTTCAACAACCTTTACCCGTGTCTGGACTATTACGGATGGCTGTGGTAATCAAAATACGGCGATGCAAACCATTATTGCAAATGATATTGCAGCTCCTGAAGCGGTCTTTGTTCCTAACGATATTACCATTACTTGTGATGAAGACCCTGAATTTGGCGAACCTGATTTCAATGATGATTGTTCTTCTTTTGATGTCACCTTCTTGGATTCGCCTATGGCGGGAGATTGTCAGACTGGATTCTCGACAACGAGAACTTGGACCGCTACCGATGTTTGTGGGAATTCAATTCAGGTTAGCCAGACTATCTTTGAAGAACCAGACTTAACGCCACCAGTTTTTTGGGTTATTCCTAATGAACAAACCTTTGTTTGTGGAGATGATGTTACCGCTGGAATTGGAATTGCATCGGCTGTAGATGATTGTGGGGTGACGTTTATTGATTCGGAAGATATTGAAACGGGAACATGTCCAGATGCCCATGAGGTTACAAGAATATGGACAGCAGTGGACTTGTGTGGTAATACTTCGACGGCATCCGTTACGGTAACGGTGCTTGCGGAAACCACAACGGAACTCTTCTTTAGTTCTGTCCCAGGAAATAAACAACTGGAGTGTACGGAAGAAATCCAGTTTGGTGTGCCGGCTCCGGTTAGTGGTTGTGCGGTTGGAACAATCGAAATGGATCACGAAGATGTATTGTTGGAAGGAGGCTGCGAAAACAGCTACCAAATTACCAGAACTTGGACGGCAACGGATGGTTGTGGCCAGACGAAGACCTGTGCACAAACCCTCACCGTTACAGATTTGGATGCACCAACTTTTGTTGACATGCCTGTGGATAAAACCGTAAATTGTGCGGATGAATTTTTCTTTGATGAACTGAACGCCATTGACAATTGTGCCAGTGAGGTGGATATGAATTTTGAAGATGAAATCTTCCCCGCAAGTTGTGGTGAGATAAAAATCCGCACTTGGATAGTTGCTGACGATTGTGGTAACGTCAATGAAGTTTCACAGAAAATTACTCGTGTGGATAACGAACCACCTGCATTTACATTTGTTCCAGAAACTGTGGAATTATCTTGCGGAGAAACATGGAACGAGGAGATGCCTGTGGCTACGGATGATTGTGGCAATGTTGTTATCGGTTTTGTAGATACACATCAAACTGGCGATTGCAATACTCCTGAAATTATGGAAAGAACATGGATGGCTACGGATGCTTGTGGCAATGTTGCTACAGCGATTCAAATCATCCGCACCGTTCAGGATACAGAAGAACCAGTCTTTACCTTTGTGCCAGATAACATTGTTGCGACTTGTGGAGAAACGACAAACTTTACCGCGCCAGAAGCTTCTGATAATTGTAGTAGTATCAGTGTGAGTTACGAAGATAGTTTCGTTACAGAAAACTGCATGGAAGTTCAAACCAGAACTTGGACAGCTACAGATGCCTGTGGTAATGTTTCCTCTGTTGCTCGTACGATTACAACGACAGATAATGAACCACCAACAATAATATCT